>JAYTBD010000683.1:0-3385 GCA_043737155.1 Fimbriiglobus sp.
GGATTCGGCTTCACCCGACCCGTGACCGGGTTCGGCTCGCCGAATCTAACGCGTGATCGCGAACGTCGCGGATTGTCCGGTCGTTTCCTCGATCTCGACCCGCATCGCATCGGGCGCGTACCCGTACTGCTTTTCCAACTCCGTGGCCAAGCGCCCGGCGAACCACTTCGCCAGCAACTCCGTCGTGGTGTTCTCGATGGGCAATACGGCGCAATCTTCCTTCGGGAAACTCCACGTCTTCGCGCCGAAGTTCACTATGTAATTGTCCCCGGCGTCGGTGACGGGGAGCAACGGGTTCCCCCTCGCCAAAAGCATGTGGTGATCGAGCTCATCGACGATCGACTGCGTCCGCCGCTTCAGCGCGACGAAATCGAAGATGTAATGATTGGAATCGAGCGGCCCTTCGATCTCCACCGCGACGCGGTAATTGTGGCCGTGCAGACGTTCGCAATCGCCGCCGTCGAAGGTGATGAAGTGCGCGCAGCAGAAGAGGAAATAATCTTTGCTCACGCGGAGAGAGAATCGCTCTGCGGCCATGGATCACAACCAATCGGGAACGGGCCACGGGAACGGATCGGTCGGTTTCAGCTTACCCTCCCGCAGGGCGACGAACAGGCAGGCCGTGACGAGATCCGCCGTGGTACCGGGGTTCATGCGGTTGCCGTCGGACCGGAGAAAGGAATCGAGTCGCACCCCCGAAGCGCGGCCGATTTCGGATGATAAGCCGCTGTCAGCGAGAACGCCGCGAGCGCGCATTTGGACATCGCGCGCCGTCGGCAGACCGCGTTTGCGGGCGATCAGCGAATCCGGGAACGCGGCGATCCATTGCAACTGGCACTCGACGATCGAGGCTTCGATCGATCCGAATCGCCCAAAGGCCCGGAGCAAATGCGGCACGCCGAAGTCGAAGACGTCGGCGAAACCGGTGGCGTACTGCTTCGCAATCGTATCCCGCTCCGCCGCGAGTCGCATCGCATGGAGTAACGTGACCGTCGGTACCCCGTCCACCGATTGTTCGGGGACATCGCCCATTCCCCCGGCCGATGCGAGACGGATCGCTTCGAACGCTTGCTCCGCATCCCCGATGGTCAGCGACTCCAAAAGCGCTTGGAGTCGCCAACGGTTCTCGGATTTCGCCAACGGAACCAGCAGTAGGATTATGCCGAGGTTCGTATTCGATGGCGTGACTTCCCGCCGCAACCGCACGGCGCGCAGAATCGTCTCGCCGACGCCTGCCCCGTCGCATTCCGTCAATGCCCCCATCAACGCCCCGGCCGAGTGGACGAAGTCGAGGTAGTTCAGATCCGCGAAGCCCGCGCCGGGGTGGACGTTGCCGACCTTGCGGGCGAGTACTTCCCAGACGCAAGCGGTGTGCGCGGCCAGTGCGGCGTTCATCGCGGCCCCCCGGCGACGAACCGGATGACTTCCGCCGCGACATCGATCCCGCACGTCGCCGCGAGCGACTTCCACCCGGGTACGGCATTGACTTCGATCACGACCCACCGCCCGGATGCATCGCACATCAAATCGACCCCGGCGATGACCGCGCCGGTAGCACCTGCGGCATCGAGGGCCAACTTGCGTTGCTGCGGTGCGAGTTCGAAGGGTTCGGTCGTGCCGCCTTGGGCGACGTTGGTGCGCCAGTCGCCATGGCCGTATCGCTTCATCGAGGCGAGCACGCGATTCCCCAGCACGAACACGCGGAGGTCCCATCCGGGGTGGCGGATAAACTCCTGCAAATAATGCACCCCGCCGGTCTGCTCAATCGCGTGGAATGCCCGCCATGCAACTTCCTTATCGGTGAGCCGCACCATCCCGCGACCTTCCGAGCCGAAGATCGGTTTGACGACGACATCACCGCCGAGGTCGGCGAAAGCCGCCATCGCGTCAGCCGCCGTTTGGGTGCAGACCGTTCTCGGCACGGGAAGCCCGGCTTCGCCGAGCCGCGCCGTCGTCAAATATTTGTCGACGCAGGTCTCGAGCGACCTCGGCGAGTTCCACACCCGCGTGCCGGATGCGACGGCCGAGTGCAGATAGTCCATGCGGAAAATGATTTGCTCCAGCGACCCGGCGGGCATCGTTCGGATGATCATCGCGTCGAACGACAATCGCTTTGCCGGCACCTCGGCCGTGGTCTTGCGGAAGTCGACGGCCTCGGCGGGATGATCCAATTCGCGGGCGGCGCGCAATAAATCTTGAACGTGCCAGCCGGTGCCACCGCAGAGGATGCCGAGGCGCATCGGCTACTCCCCGAAGAACGACTTGCGGAGGAGCGCGGCATTCGTGCTGCCGAAGGTCTTGGCCCGGCCGGTTTGCAGATTCACGAAGGTCACTTCCGCCGGGCTGAAGAGCAGCGGGTCGATCTTGTAGAAGTCGCCGTAGCGGGCGAACAAATCGGCGAAGAGTTCGCCGTGGTCCTTCGAGGAATTCGAGGGGACTTTCGGGCCGATGTCATCGATGATCGCATCGTCGCACTTCACCCACAGCGTCACGCGGGCACCGTAGAGGATCGCGTCGTTCGTACGTCCGATGGCCGCGAGTTCATCGACGGCAACCGGCGGCAAAGGCGTGACTCCGAAACCGCTGACGACGGTATTAACATCGAACTTGAGTTCGTGGAGTTTGTGGAGGGCCGTCTCCACACTGCGCGCCACGACTTGGATGGAGCCGGCGATACTGCTCGCCGGAGCGACCAGCAGTGTCAACCGGGTGACAGTGGCCGGCAGCTTCTCCCGGATGGCGGCGATGGCTTCTTCCGTCGGCAGCTTGCGCGATTCCAACACGCCCACGGCGACCGTCGAATCGTCCGATATCTTCAAATGCTCGAGGATCGCTTCCCGCCCCGCGAGCGCCCGCATCGGGCCCGAGCCCATGGCGAAAAACTTGCCGGCCTTCACCTGCCAGCCCGCGTACTGCGAACCGAGACAGGCGAGCACCGGGGCATCCGTGGTCACCGCGATGGTCGCCCCCATGTGCCCATTGACGAGCGCGACATCGGCGAGATCGGCGAGGCAAATCCGCGCGAGCTGCAAGCCCGCCTGGATGCCCCCGGTCGCCGCGACGGCGCAGTCGATCACCTTGGCCCCGTCGACGGTGGAGACGCCGATGCGGATCTCGTCGGCGAGATCCTCCATCTCGTCGGCGAGATTTTGGGCGCGTTCGTTCATGCGGATCATCGCGGCTTACTCCTCCGGGCGAGTTCCATCAACCGTTCGCGGCACTCCGGTTCAGTATCGCCGGACGCGAACAGAGTGACCACCGGCTGCCCCGCCGGAATGATCGATCCCACCGATGGGATGTCGGCGCAATCCGGCCCGCACCACGGGTGATCCGGCGCAACCGCGAAGGTTCGTTCCGCGTAGAGGATTGCTTTGCCGTGGATTTT
>JAYTBD010000684.1:0-3382 GCA_043737155.1 Fimbriiglobus sp.
CTCACGAACATCGTGAAGGACATCGTCGCGGGCAAGGAAGTCGTCGTGCCGTGCATGGTCGACGGCGACAAGGAAGCCCTGCACAAGAAGACCGCCAAGATCCAGCGGATGAAGGTGAGTCTGAAGATCCAAGAGTACGATCCGAAGCGCGACTTCGTGGCATGGGGCAGCGGCGGGGACGACGTCCGCCGCATCGCCGGCATGCCCGGCTTCGACAAACTCGCCTCCCTCGGCAAAGGCGAAGCGGAAGCGCAATCGATCGGCGCCGTGGACTTCGACGGCGACGGCAAACTCGACGTTTGCCTGTGCGGTGCCAACAAGGTGATCCTGATGCAGCAGGCCGACGACGGCTACTCCGAAGTGACGCTGCCGGGGTTGCTCGGCGGCGCCCGCTCGGCGGTGTGGGCCGACTACAACGGCGACGGGCTCCCGGATCTTTTGCTGGCGACGCCGACCGGGCCGAAGCTCTACACGAACCTCGGCAAAGCCGCGTTCCGCGACGACAGCCGATTGCTGCCGAAGGAGACGGCCTACAACCTCACCGCCGCGGCGTGGGGCGACTTCACCGGCGACGGCAAGCCGGATATCCTGCTGGCCAACGGCTTCCACGGCCTGCGACTCTACAAGAACATCCGCAACGTCGCCGTCGTCAAGGCCGCGCCGCCCAAGTTCGGCGGCTGGCACGCCGTCGGTCCCTTCCGCGACAAAGGCGGGAAGCCGAGCTTCGACTTCGCGTTCGCCCCGGAGACCGAAAAGGTCATCGACTTGAAAAAGGGGCACAAGGGCAAGCGCGACGCCGACATCAAATGGGAAACCAAGGATTTCCCCGACGGCAAGATTCACGACCTCACGCCGTACGGAGGCAACTGCGCGACCTACCTCCACCGCGAGATCGAATGCGCCGCCGCGATTGAGTTCCCCGTTTCGCTGGGCGCCGACGACAACCTGACCGTCTGGCTCAACGGCGAAAAGATCCATTCGGACGCTACCGTCCGCGCTTGCGCCCCGGATCAACTGTCGCTCAAGCTCAAGCTGAAAGCCGGGAAGAATCAGCTCCTGATGAAGGTCTGCAATTCCGCCGGGGCGTACGCCTTCTACTTCGGCACCGGTGCCGATGTGCCCTCGGCCGATCCGCTCTTCGCGGACGCCTCCGTCGAATGGGGCCTCGGGGAATCCGGGCAATGCGCCGACCGCAAAGGCGACACGCTCTCGGTCGCCGACTTCGACAACGACGGCAAGCCCGATTTCCTCTTCGGCGCCGACGGCGGGTTCGTATTCCAAAATACCGGGGCGAAGTTCGAACTCCGCGATGCGGGCATCAAGTACACCGCCGGGAAGGTCGGCCCCGCGCTGTGCGACTTCGACCGCGATGGACTCGTCGATCTGTTCGTCCCGCAGACGAACGGTGCCTGCAAGCTTTTCAAAAACCTCGGCGGTTGCAAGTTCGCCGATGTCACCGCCAAAGCCGGCGACCTCGGCAAGAATTTGGGCCACGCCGTCGGCGCCGCCTGGGGCGACTTCGACAACGACGGCCACGCCGACCTCCTCGTGAGCTGTTTGAAGGGGACGAACAAATACTTCAAGAACAACGGCGATGGCACCTTCGCCGACAAGTCGGTCGAAACGGGATTGAACCAGAAAGTTTGGAACACCCAAGCCGTGGCGTGGGCGGATATGAACGGCGACGGCCGGCTCGATCTGCTGCTGCACAACGAGGGCCAAGAATCGGCGCTGCTATTCGGCGGCCCGGCCGACGCCGGCAAATGGACGCCCATCGTGGTGAAGCTGCCCAAGGACAATCCGCTCTCGTGCGGGTGCGTCACGGTGAAATCGGACGACGGCAAGACGACGGTGACGACCCAACTCTTCGGCGGCAACGGCCGCGGCGGCCAAGGGGATTTGAATCCGCGGTTCGTACTGGCGCCGGGGGCGTACACCGTGAGTGTGAAGGGGGCCGACGGCAAGATGAAGGAACAAAAGGTGACGGTCGCCAATGCGCCGATGAACGTGAAGCTGGATTGAGCATGTCCGTCGAACTCTTCGCGGCCGTCGAACAGCACGATGCCATGCGCGTCGGAGTATTACTCACGGCGAGGGCCGCCACACCGGCCCCTCCGGGGCGAAAGCCATCTTGTCCTTTACCCAAGGGTTCCGCCCTGGGCTGTGAAAGTCGGCCCTTTTGGGGCGAAGCAACTCCGCAGCGATTCGATTTCCGATTGTCATGTCAGTGACAAACTAAACTGTCCCCGAGCATTTTCGCGACGCGCCGACGGACCCGGAACCACTACACCCGGAACCGACCCCTGTTGGAGGCCACCCTCCCGTGAGTCCGACTTCGCTGATCCATTCACTCCAAACGTCGCTCGCACACGCCTCCGACCGCAGCCTCCTCGCGGAGGTTTTGTCCGGCCGGGGCGAAGTCGCGTTCGAAGAGATCGTCCGTCGCCACGGCCCGATGGTGTATCGGGTGTGCCTGCGCGTGCTCGGGCATCGGCAAGATGCAGAAGACGCGTTCCAAGCCGCGTTCGTCGTTCTCTTCCGGCGCGCCGACCACGTCGCCAAGCCCGACTCGCTGGGGAGCTGGTTGCACGGGGTCGCGGTCCGGGTGTCGCGGGAGGTTCTCACCATGCGGCGGCGTCGACGACAGACCGAGACGGCGACCGTGTCACCCGTTCGATCCGACCCGAGCGGAGGTGCGGCGCAAGACGACCTCGCAACTTGGTTGGATGCCGAACTCGCCAACCTCCCGCCGCATTACCGCATCCCGTTGGTGCTGTGCGAACTCCAAGGTCGGTCCCGCAAGGATGCGGCGCGGGAACTGGGCTTACCGGAAGGCACGCTGTCCAGCCGGTTGGCCAAGGCGAAGAAATTGCTCGGGGAACGGCTCGTCCAAAAGGGAGTCTCGGCGGTCGCGTTCGGCTCGCTGTTCGCGTCCGAAGCGGCCGCCGCGGTGCCGCCCGCGCTGGCGAGTCGCACGGTACAAATTTTGGTCGGAGCCTCGGCCGGCTCGGTGCCGGCCGCGATCGACCGAGTCGCAACGGGAGTGTTGAAAGCCATGATCGTGATCAATCTCAAGAAATTGGCGGGGGCGGTCGTGGTTCTCCTCCTCGGGGCCGGTGGGCTGACGATGGCCTTGGCCGGGTCGGGTCCATCCGAGCGCCGGACGGACACGCCCGCCGATAGGTTGAAAGTGCCCACCGAGGCGAAAGTATTCAAGGCCCCGGTTCCGGCGGCCAAGGAGCCGGAGTGGAAGATCGAGTTCCGTAAAGTCTACGGACTGAGAGACGGGGAGTTGATCCGCCGCGTCGCCCCGCCCTACCCGGAGTGCCGCGCGGAGTACTTCCGAGATCAGGTCCGCGAAGGGTATAAACGCAGCAAGCTC
>JAYTBD010000685.1:0-3378 GCA_043737155.1 Fimbriiglobus sp.
CGCAACCCGGCTCGCGCGCTCACGCAACCCGGCTCGCGCGCTCACGCAACCCGGCTCGCGCGCTCACGCAACCCGGCTCGCGGGCTTCAACGTCCCGGCGGTTTCGGCGGGGGCTCGTCCATCACGATGGTCGCGCCGGGGTCGGGGGCGTTATGTATTGCTTCGGCCAAATCATCGATGCGGACTTTGTCCTTCGCGGCGACCGATTCCGGGATCGGCTCCGAACTCATGAGGTGACCCCAGGCGCTCCAACCTTCGACGTGGATGCACACCGCTTTGATCGCCGCCATCAACGGCATCGCGAGGAACAGCCCGGAGGTGCCCCAGACCAAATCCCAGAAGAGGCAACCGATCAGCACCGTGGTCGCGTTCAGATCCATCGATTGGCCCATGACCCACGGCACGATGATGTAGCCTTCGAAGGTCACGACCGCGCAGTAGACGAGCAAGATCAGCATGGCGACGGCGGGGGAGACGTAGACCATCGCGTCGAGCACCGGCGGAATGCCGGCGGCGATGGTGCCGAGGTACGGGACGTAGCAGAGGATGAACGTGAGCACCGCCCAGAGCAGCGGCTGCTTCAGCCCGAGCGACCAGTAGAAAAGCCACAGTGCCAGCGCGAGTCCGAAGTTGACGATGGTCCGCCAAACAAGGTACGAGCGCACCGCGTCGGCCATTTCTTTGAACGCCGAGGTCACCTGCCTTTGCACCTCCGGGCCGGGGCCGAAGATGTTGCGCACCTTCTTCGCCAGCAACTCCCCTTCGAGCAGCAGGAAGAGCAGGATGAACAGGATGAGCACGCCCTGCCAGAGGAACGACGCGCCGAGCTTGGTCAGTTCCAACAGGGCGTTCGTGATGTAATCGCCGGTGAGGTACTTGCGGATCTGCTGAAAGAAACCCGATTCGTCCGGGTTCTTGGGGAAGGTATCGTTGATCGGCAGAAAGCTGACGCTCTGCAAACTCGTGCGCAGCTTGGCGTACATCTCTTTCTGCTTCACTTCGTCGTTGGGCGCGGGCAAGTCCGAGATCATCTGCGGGATGGCCAAGGCGACGAGCGCGAACACCGCGAGGTGGAGGACCACCAGTACGCCGATGGCGGTGAAGCAGGAGAAGAACCAGGGCATGCCGATGCGGCGGTTGAGGAACTTGGCCCACGGCCAGAGGATCGACGCGAGCAGCGCCGAGATGATGAGCGGGATGAAGATCGACCGGCCCAGGTAGAGGGCGATGCTGCCGCCGAGCAGGGCGAGAATGTTCAGCCCGTAGCGGGTGGCGGTCGTGAGGTTCAGGTTCATGGGGGGTAGTATCGCAACCCCGGGCTTCCGCGTCGAGTCTATCGGGGGCGGGGGGATCGGATTTCGGAAGGTAGGGGCATCGAGTCGGGGGTCGCAATGCTTTACTCTGTCCGCGAGTCAGCATCCTCGGCTGCGCTCGGGTTGGCAAGCATTCTGACAATGTGCCGCGCCATGTGCTCTTTGATTTCGCGATGACGTGCGATCGGTTGAGAAACGCCGGTGAGGGGGTTGCGATACCAGTCATGCTTGGCGCCGTGCCGCACCAGTTCGCAACCGAGACGTTCGATGGCCCGGATCAGATCGAGTCGCTTCATGACAGAACCAGCTCCCCGACCTTCCGGGCTCCGGGAATCCGTCCCTCATTCAGATCGGCATAGAGATCGCGCAGGTGCTCGAGGAGATCATCCAACGATTCCCCTTGTGTCCAGTAATCGGGGTACTCTTCGAGGTACCCGAGCCAGCTATCGCCGTCTTGCCAATGGATGTACTTCACCGATTGCATCGCTTTGGCCTCATCGTGGAAATGATTCGATCCCCTCGGCGGTTTCACTTCCGGGCCCTCGCCAAAGCGCGGGCTTTGATGACTTCCCAAGGCGTGACGGCGTCGGGATTGGCGATGCTATCGGCCAAGCGCCGCTCCAATTCCGCGAGGTGCGACGCGGGTAGCGTCGTCGATTCGACCTCGTTGGTCACGTTGTCCAAGATCGCTTCCGCCACTGTGACGCGATCTTCGAGGCTGAGCCGGTCGATGCCTAGCTCTTGGATGGTGGGGGCCATATTAACCTCGCACTTGATTGGTTGAATTTGAAAGCTCTGGAATCGAAGTCTTCAACAGTTCGATGGCGTTATTCATCGCGTCCGCGGCCGATAGCAACTCCGAATATCCTGCGATTGGCAATACACCCACTTCAATCGCTTTGTGAAAGAGTCTGATCAGATCGGCTCGGTTGATCGTCATTCGGAGTTCTCGATTGTAGTCGATTTCTCCTCGCTGATCGTGCTCCTTCCCATGTACCTCTAACCCGGGTTCAGTAAACGCGAGCCCGCTCCATTTATATTCGACGCTGTCGATAGTTGCGCAGATTCGTGTTGTTTTGCCGTTGGAATCGGCCTTGTCCGCATCGGAGACGTTAATTTCGATGAACATCGTTTTCACCTCTGAAGCACAAGATTGGTCATAGAATTCGAAGGAAACGATAAGTCACCACGCGATCCACGTCGCCGACCTCCGTACGACCTCCTCGTGCGTGTGGATGCGCCCGGCGTCCGCGTCGGCGATGCCGTCGCGGATAGCCTTCGCGATCGACAACCCCTCGCGGATTTGTTCGAGAGTGGCCGAGTCGAGCATCCGCTCGACGAGATCCGTCGCGATTTGCTTGTCAGAAATAGCCACTGTGTCGAACGTCATCGGCGATTTGCTGAGTTTAACCGATTCGGCACTCCATATCAATCGTCACGCACTCTACAGCCACTTCTTCCCGCCCGCTTTGGCTTACTTCATCCACTCCTCGATGCGTTCGCCGCGAGAAGGTTAACACAATCTTCACGGTCCGGCGCGGGCGGAACTCTACCCTAGCGCTATGGCCCACTCCACCTCCGAAGCCCGCGAGCAGCTCCCCGGTTTGCCGGAGTTGTCCCGGCTGTTCAAGAGCCTGTCCGACCCGCACCGCCTGCGGATCCTCTTGCTGTTGGCCCACCGAGGGGAAATGCACGTCTCGGCCATCGGCGCCAACCTCGGCCAATCGCAGCCCGCCGTCAGCCACCACCTCACGCAGTTGAAGAACGCCGGCCTCATCGACTTCCGCCGCGAAGGCAAGTTCAACTACTACTCGCTCAGCGAAACCGGCTTGGTGCCGTTGCACGAGCAGCTCTTCGGCGCGCCGGCCTCGTTCAAGATGAGCTTGGCGGGCGTCGAAGTCGTGTTCCGGCGGAAGTAGTCCGGCTCGCCGTTGCGACTCGATTCCGCACAATGACGCATCGTTCGGCCATCGTGCGGAGAAGCGGCGTGAGTTCGTCCCGGTCGTCGATCATCAAGAGCGCCATCAAGTACCTCGCGGCGATCATCCTGCTCGGCCTCGTCATT
>JAYTBD010000686.1:0-3374 GCA_043737155.1 Fimbriiglobus sp.
CGCGTTCCCGCAAGGATGGCGCGGCCCGTCCGAAAAGAAGCCGGTGCTGCCCGCGAAGTTTCCCGAGTACGATTGGAAGACCGAAGGCAAAGTGAAGGATTACCCCTTCTGTTACACGCTCAACGACAATCTGGCCGGGACGGTCGCCGAAACATTGATCGCCGCGCACGCGGTCTACAAAGATGCCGAGTTCAAAGCGGCCGTGGCGAAGCTCGGCGACTTCCTGATTCTCGCGCAGATGCCGGCGCCGCAGCCCGGTTGGTGCCAGCAGTACAACTTCGACGCGGTGCCGATCTGGGCGCGCAAGTTCGAACCGCCCGCGATCACCGGCTGGGAATCGCAGGACGTCATGGAAACGCTCATCCGTATCGCGCGCTTCACCGGGGATGCGAAATACCTCGAGCCGATCCCGCCGGCGCTCGACTATTTCAAAAAGAACCTGTTGAAGGACGGACGAGTGGCGCGCTATTACGAGTTCGGGACGAACAAGCCGCTGTATATGGATGCGAAGTACCGACTCACCTACGACGACGCGGCCGCGCCGGATCACTACGGTTGGAAGCAGCCCGCCCGCTTCGACGCCATCGCCAAATCTTACGAGGAAGCCAAAGCGGGCCGCGCTCCCGTTCCCCCGGCCCCGGTGTCGGAGAAAATGGCTCGCGAGATCCTCGCGGACCTCGACGCCGACGGGCGTTGGATCTCAGTGTACGCCGGGGAGCGCTTGGTCGGTCAGCCGAAGTTCGCCGCGGGGTACAAGTTCATCGACAGCGCGGTCTTCGCGAGGAATATGGACACGCTGAGCGAGTTCGTCCGATCGACCAAAAAATGAACATACTCCGGGCGGTGATGAAGTGGATCCTCGGCCTGCTCTTCGCGGCGGCGGGTGTCAACCATTTCCTCATGCCGGAGACGTACGTCGCCATCATGCCGCCGTATTTGCCTCGGCCGCTCGCTCTCGTTTACCTCAGCGGCGCGGCGGAGGTCGCGCTGGGCGCGATGCTACTGATCCCCAAATTTCAAACGCTCGCCGCATGGGGTTTGATCGCGCTGCTGATCGCGGTGTTCCCGGCCAACCTGCACATGGCCCTGAATCCGAATGAATTTCCGGACATCCCCCCGGTCGCCCTGTGGATCCGAGTGCCCTTGCAAGCGGTGCTGATCGCGTGGGCGTTTTGGTTCACGCGGTTCCGATCTGTCCGGCGGGCCCCGTGGTCCGAGGCGCGACGTAAGTCTTAGCGGGGCTTGGTCTGTCCAGAAAAGTACGGTCTGTCCAGAAAATTTTGAGTCTGTCCAGCGGGGGGTGTGGGGTATCGTGTTGGACAGACTCGCCGCCCGCATCCGTTGCCAACCTTCGGCTATCCTGCGACAATTCCCCTTCGCAGGTCCGTCCCGTTTCGACCCGGAGGGGTTCATTCCCATGATCCATTTCGCCCGCAACCGCGTCCGAACGCTGCTCGGACTGACCCTGCTCGCGTTGGCGGTCGCATCGCCGATGACGGACTCCCTCCGCGCGGCCCAGCCGCCCGTCCCACCCCCGAAAGGGGTGAAGTCGAAGATCAAAGTGACCCTCCCGCAGGACGACTCCGAATTGCTGATCGAAAATAAAGCGACCAAAACGACCGGCGTCACCCGCGATTACGACACTCCGGAACTCGAAGCGGGCAAGCGCTACGAGTACACCTTCCTGGCCCGCTGGCGTCCGAACGATTACACGCTGATGTCCCGGCCGCGCACCGTGCAGTTCGCCGCGGGCGAAGACGTGGTCGTCGATCTCACCAAAGACACCGACAAGGACAAAGCCGAGGTCCGCTATGTGCCGACGCCCGCCGACATCGTGGACGAAATGGTGAAGCTCGCCAAGATCACCAAAGACGACGTGGTCTTCGAACCCGGCTGCGGCGATGGGCGCATCGTGCTGGCGAGCGTGAAGGCCGGTGCCAAGAAAGGCGTCGGCATCGACCTCGACAAAGAGCGCGTGAAGGAGTCGAAGGCGACGGTGAAGGGGGCCAACCTCGTGGATAAGATCGAAATCCGCGAGGGGGACGCCCTCGAAGTGAAGGATTACGCCGACGCGACGGTCGTGATGCTTTATATGGGCGAGGAGTTCAACATGATGCTGCGCCCGACGCTGCTGCGCGAGTTGAAGGTCGGCAGCCGAATTCTTTCCCACCGCTTCCCGATGAAGGAGTGGAAGCCCGACGAGACGAAGAAGATCGTCGGCCAAGACGGGTTGGAGTATGAGGTCCACCTGTGGAAGGTGACCGAGGACGCGAAGAAGAAGTATGCGGCCCCGGCGAAGAAGTGATCGGTTCGAAGTCGATTTTCCTGCGAATCCACCCTCTCAATGCTCCAATTGGAACCATTCGTTCGATGAGGCTTCGGCCTTGCTGTAGAGCTCGTCGGGGTCCACCGGAAGGCAGGCGATTTTCTGCTCGTCCAACAGCGGCAACAGAGTGTCGAGGACGGCGGGGTCGATCATGTAACGCCGGGCGACGGTGGCGCCTTCGCGCTCGAAGCGCACGGCTTCGGAATAAATCAGCTCGTATTCGTCCGGGGTCGTTTTGAGCATGCGCGACCAAAGGGCCGTGAGCCGAGACGTAAACGCGGCTTCGGTTTCGCGCGGTTCGGCCAGCAGCGTGAGACAGACGTATTCGATCATGGGATTCAGTCGTTCACATTCTTGATGACGGCGCGCATCATTTGGAACAGGTAGAGCGCCGAGCCGACGTGCGTGGCGTCGACCCAGATCATTTCGGGCTTGCCGGTCGCCGCCCAGAGGCGCTTCATCGCGACGGGCGGCACCACGTCGTCGTTGCTCGCGGCGATGAGCAATAACTTCTTCCCCTTCAATTGCTCGGCGTACGTGATGGGATCGACGGGGTCGATGAGCTTTTTCAGCTTCGGCGTCGTCACCCCCGCGAGTTTCATGATCGGCCCGAGCACCACCGCGACCGGGTGCTCGGCGAAAGAATCGACGAGGGCGCCGCCGCCGAGGATGAGGTTGACCGATTTGATCTTCGGTTCGACCCCGGCGAAGACGCCGCCGACGAAGCTGCCGAGACTGGTGCCGAGCACGCCGAGCTTCTTCCCATCGACCTCGGGACGCGATTCCAGCCACGCCGTGGCGAGCCGGCAATCGAGGACGGTTTGGCGGACGTTGGCCACGGACTTTTCAATATCGGTGGAGAGCAGCCGTTCCTTGGAGCCGGGTTCGCGGCGCGGGCCGTAGTAAGCCATGAACACGACGAGGGCCGGGATGTCGTGCTGAGCGAGCCAAAGTGCTTCGGCGCGGGAAACGACTTGAGCGCCATCGAGGATATCGAGCACGATGACGGCCGGAAACTTCCCGGGCGTGCGCGGTCGGTAGTACTCGG
>JAYTBD010000687.1:0-3370 GCA_043737155.1 Fimbriiglobus sp.
GCATCTTCGGCGTGCTCCCTTCCGGACCGGCCCCGCTGCAATCCCAGATGCACACGGCGTTGCCGCCGCCGGTGGCCAAATACCGGCTGCGGAAGTCCCAGCTCAGTTCGCGGACCTTGCCGGGGTAGCCGGACATGTTCAACTCGCGCGAATCCTCCGAGTACCAGAAGTGGACGCTCGCATCTTGATTGCCGTGGGCCAGCATTTTGCCATCCGGCGACCACGCGAGTTTCAATGGGGAACCCTTCCATTCGTAATGCTCGTCGGGTTCGACATCGTTCGGAAAATAGTGGAAGATGCCACCGTATACCGCGGCGCTCAACCGCCCCGCGTCCGGCTCCCAAGCGAGGTCGGCGATGGTGCTCGGAAGCGGGAGATAATCCCGCGCCATCTTCCCGCTCGGCCACTCCCAAACACGCGCCGTCTTGCCCGCCGATGTCGCCAAGAGTGTCCCATCCGCGTTCCACGCCACATGCTCGACCCAAGATGCTCCGCCGGCGAGCTCCAGCGTCTGTTCGCCGGTCTCCATGTTCCAAACGCGGGTCTTGCCGTCCTGCCCGCACGAGGCCAAGGTCGGCGAATTCGGATGGCACTCGACGGACGCCGTGCCGACCCCGTGGCCCTTCAATTCGCGCTTCAGTTTCCCGCTCGCGGTCTCGTAAACGAAGATCGGTCCGCTCACGCTCGCCGCGATCAGCAGCGCCCCATCGGCGGAGTAATCGAGGGCGATCACATGATCCGGCAGCGTCGCTTGCCAGACGGGGGCGAGGCAGTTGCGGGGCGTCTTCGATTTGCCGGGGAGCATGGGACCGTCCAGTGCGAGATGCATCACTGTGGATTTTATGAAAGTGGGCGACCGCGGAGCGTTCGGGTTGAAATGGATAGTGCTCAGCAATCAGGGATCAACGTTCAGCAAAAAGTGTCACTTCATCGCAGGCGAACGCAGCGTCGCCGCGGGGGTTTCGATGATCGGGCACAACTCGCCCCCTGGCGGCACCACCGTCGGCGTAGGAAGTTCATGGCCGAAGGTCGGCGAGCGCGGGGCGAGGCCCGGCAGGGGCACGACATTCGCATCGCGGTCCGCTTCGTACTCGCGGCCGTCTTGCAGCGTGAAGCGGACCACGACCCGGATCCGCGCCGTCGTCGGGGCGCGGTCCCACTGCAAGGGCACCGAGTACCCGCCGCCCAGCAGGCCGGACTTCCACGTCTTCTTGAGCTGCTCGGCGGTCACTTCCCATTTGCCGATGGGCTGCTTGAAGCCTTCTTTGGTTATCTCGTATGCGGTCACCGTGGCCCGGCCGGGGATCTTGACCGCCGTGCCCTCTTCGTCCTTGGGGACCATCATCACTTGCAAACCTTCGTCGCCGGGGATGCCGTCGTCATCGCGGCCGCCGGTGCCGGTGCCGAGAGAAAAATCGCGCAGCGTGAACGGCGCCGAGCCGGATTGGTGGATGACCCCGCCCGTCGGGAAAGGAAGGGGTTGGCGCTGGTAGACATCGGTGAGCAGACGGAGTTGCTGGAGTTCGGCGCGGGCTTCGAGGAGTTCCCGTTCGCGGGTGCGCAGCTCCGCCTCGAGGAGGTCGCCCTTCTCTTGCTTGCCGGTCAGCTTGCCGACGGATTTGCAGCCTGCTGAGGCGGAAAAGAAGAGTAACCACAGAGGCACAGAGACGCAGAGAAAGCGACAAAGAGTATTCCGAACTCGATGTTTATCGCCGTCTCTGTGTCTCTGTGCCTCTGTGGTTACTTCTCTCATGCCCCATCCGGTGAAATCGCCGGGCGGTCATCAGCCCTCTGACTTGCGGGCCAACCCTTCCGGCATCTTTTCCAAGACCGAGTCGATCAAACCGTAATCGCGCGCCTCCGCGGCCGTCATGAAGTTGTCGCGGTCGGTGTCCTTCTCGATCTGCTCCAAGGTCTTGCCCGTGTGCGTCTTCATCAGGTCGTTGAGCTTCGACTTCAACTTCTTGATGTTCTTCACGTGGATGTCGATCTCGGTCGCATTCCCTTCATAGCCTCCCAGCGGCTGGTGGATCATGATCTCGGCGTTCGGCAGGGCGAAGCGCTTGCCCTTCTCCCCGGCCGTCAGCAGCATCGCCCCCATGCTGGCGGCGAGGCCCATGCAGTACGTCGCCACGGGGCAACTGATGAACTGCATCGTGTCGTAGATCGCCATCCCGGAACTCACCGACCCTCCCGGACTGTTGATGTACAGGTGGATGTCGGCCTTCGGATCCTCGAACTGCAAGTAGAGCATTTGGGCGACGATCAAGTTCGCCATTTCGTCGCGCACCACCCCTTGCAGGAAGATGATGCGCTCCTTGAGCAATCGGCTGTAGATGTCGTACGCTTGCTGTTCGCGGCCCTTATTGTCCACGACCATCGGGATCAGCGGCATGGTTCGGCCCTCGTCCGGTCAGGACGGCCGCACATCTGGTATCGGCGGCCGGCCATCGGGGTGTGTCGGATTCGTCGGTGGAATTCGCTGCGAATCGGCCCGCCCGCGCGGTTGATGCGGGCGGGGCCGGATGAACGGGTCGGCGAAACTGGGTTACTTCTTCATTTCGACGGGCGGCTTCGAGACCACTTCGTCCACGATGCCGAACGCCTTCGCCTGCTCGGCCGAGAAGTAGCGGTCGCGCTCGGTCTCCTTGGCGATGACGTCCAGACTCTGGCCGGTGTGGTAGGCCAATATCTGGTTGAGCCGCTGGTGCTCCTTCAGCATTTCGTTGGCTTGGATCTCGATATCCGAGACTTGGCCGCCGACTTGGCCGTAGGGTTGGTGGCACATCACCTTGCTGTTCGGCAGGGCGTATCGTTTGCCTTTGGTACCCGCGCTGAGCAGAACGGCGGCCATGCTCGCGGCCATGCCGATGCAGTACGTGTTGATCTGGCAATCGATGAACTGCATCGTGTCGTAGATGGCCAGCCCGGCCGAGATCGACCCGCCCGGACTGTTGATGTACAGGTGGATGTCGGTGGTTTTTTTGTCGGTGACGAGCCAGAGCAGTTTCTGGATGGTGATGTTCGCCACGAAGTCCGAAATCGTCGGATCGCCGCCGGTCTCGGGGCTGCTGCCGATGAAAATGATGCGGTTGTCCAGCAAAAGCTGGGCGATGGTCATCTCGCGCGTGCGCTGGTAATCGCCCCGCTGCAGAAGGGGTGCGAGAGGGCCGTGGTTCGGGGCCATCGCCGTCGGGTCGCCGAGGGGTGGAAACATGGTGGGCCTTTCCGGCTTGCTGGGAACGCGGCGCCGCTTGGAGTCGGGTGCTTTCAGTCTACGCGGCGGGTCAAACGCTGCCGTCGGTCGCGGTGGCATCTGTCGTCGCGGTGGCGTCTTCGGCTTCGTTCATCGGGTTGAATTCATAGTCTT
>JAYTBD010000688.1:0-3366 GCA_043737155.1 Fimbriiglobus sp.
GCGGCCGCTAAGACCCTGGACTTGGCCATGTTCGTTCCTCATCCGCGAACCCGCCGCCCCGAATTGCTCTCTTGTCCGGCGGGGGATCCGATGTAGGATTGTAGTCGTCCGCGCACCCGTAGCTCAATTGGATAGAGCATCTGCCTCCGGCGCAGAAGGTTATAGGTTCAACTCCTATCGGGTGCAGTCTGCGTCACACTTCGACCACCTTCGACCGAATCGAACCCTTTGCACGGTCCCGCCCGCGGATGTCGACTCGGTTATTCAATCTTTTTGCGAACCGCCGCAGAGCGCCCAGCAGTACGTCGGGATCGACGGGCTTGACCAAGTGCAGGTCGATCCCGGTCAAACACTCCCGAAAATCCTCCCCGGATTCGTACCCGGAGATCGCGATCACGATCGGCCGTTTGGCGGCCCCCGCCAAACGGTCGGCGAGACCCCACTTGGCAATTCCCCGCATCGAATCCACAATCAGGACATCGGGCAAAGGCTCCCGCCATCCGACGACGTCGCCTCCCAGGCACCGGGCGTCGTACCCGTAAATCGTGAGGAGTTCGGCCAGACTAGCGGCTGTGTCCGCGTTGTCGTCGATCACCAAGATCGACAATCGCGGTGGGGCGATGAGCGTCATCGAACAAATCCTTATCCCTCGGATTTCCGCCCGGT
This sequence comes from Fimbriiglobus sp., assembly GCA_043737155.1. Classification (GTDB taxonomy): domain Bacteria; phylum Planctomycetota; class Planctomycetia; order Gemmatales; family Gemmataceae; genus JALHQU01. Next base: position 667 of record JAYTBD010000688.1, read on the forward strand.
GCCGTTCTCCATTACGGCCAAGGGCGGAACCCCGCGAGTGTTGCGATGGGTGGAGATTCATTCTCCGTTCAGTGATGCTAGAGGGAGAATCGGAACGGGTATATGCGGAATAGTACAATAAGTCGAAAATTTCATCCGGCACGAAAGATTTTTTCGCCCGGAAGAGCGAAAGTGAAGGCGAATCGGTATCAACTCGAGTCTTTTAAGCCGCAGGAATTTGCGATGCGGCGTGAATGATGGCATAGCATCCGCACGCCGAATCTTCCAAACGCGGCCGGTCGAGCACTTTCACTTTTCCGTGCCGGTACGCGATCACTCCCGCGGTCTGGAAATTGCTCGCCGCGACGGAAACCGTCGCCCGGCGGACGCCCAGCATCACGGCGAGAAACTCGTGCGTGAGATTGAATTCGTCGACCCCCATGGAGTCGCGGCACATCAGCAACCAGCGGGCGCAGCGTTGGTCCACGGAGTGCAAGGCGTTGCAGGCCGTCTGCTGGGCGGAGATCTTCAACGTGGCCCGGAGGTACGCATTCACCACTTGATGGAGCGACTCGCCTCTGGCCATCTCGGCGACGAACTCGGTCGCGGCGAATTTTCGACACTCGGATGGGTAAACTTGGCAGAAAACTTGCTCGAAACTTTTCTCGGCCCCGATCGCCGCGCTGACGCCGATCATCCCATCGCGGCCGATGGCCGCCGTCTCGACCATTTGGCCGTCGTCCGAGATGACGACGTTCGAAAGGACACCGCTGCGCGGGAAGTAGACGAAATGCATCGGGCCCGCCGCCCGGTAAATCAACTCTTTATGGCCGAAGGTTGACTCGGACATCCGGGCGGTGAGTCGGGCGAAATCGTCGGGGGGCAATGCGGATAGGAGCCGGTTCTCCGGCTTGGAAGCGGGCATGTCGGCTCTCGTGTTAGCAGTCCGGCTAAGCGGCCGCTGACACCGGAGGTGCCAGAAGCAGCCGAGGGCATGATCGTAAGAAGCTAACCAAGCGCAGACTAAGACGTGTCGGCACGCACTCTGTACGGTAGCGTACCCCTCGGTTGCAATATACACTACGCCGTGTGTTGAAAGTGGGCGGAAACCAAACCGGGAAGCAGAATGGGGTCGAAGGGTTTGATCAGGTGGTAATCGAACCCCGCGTCGGCGATCCGACGGCCGGATACGGAATCGTTCATCGCCGTGATGGCGACGAGCAAAAGCGGGCGACCGCCTTCGCGGAGTATCATCGCCAGCTCGTCCCCGTCCATCCCCGGCATATTCAGGTCGATGAGGCAAACATCCGGATCGAAAACCTCGGCCAGTTCGAGTGCCGAGCGACCGTTGTAGCAGGCCAAAGTCGGGTAACCGAGGAGTTGCAGGAAATCCGCGGAGGAGTCGGCGATATCGTGGTTGTCGTCGACGCAAAGGATTCGGAATGGGTTGCAGCTATTCACCGGAGCGTCCTCGCGCATGGATCTGTCCTAGTGCGATAGCCGCTAGCATGGGTTCGAGATAGTGTCGAGAGCATTTGACGAGCCAATCGGTCTGCATTCGATGTTAACAGGCCGGCTTGCGCTAGAATTCGCAAGAAGTGCGGTATTTCTGAAGCAGTAAAATTTGCAAAATGCCGGTCGGTGCAACCGCACGCGTCCTCGGTAGGGCAGATGATTGCACGGTTTCGTACAAACTCTCTTTCCACGAATCCTAGCAAATGAATCCGTGCCCGGAAGCCAACCGTCGGAACTCGCCGCTCGCGAGGATTGCGATCGGCCGTATCGACTTCCGGAGGGTCGAATGGACGCTCGCCGATACGATCTGAAGATGGGATTCGCCACAGCGTTACAGTCTGCGGTGAATGTTTCTCTCGATACACTCCCTCAGGAGCGAAGATGCTCGGCGCGCATATGCCCCCACGTCCGTTTCTCGAACGCATCGGCCAAGAACTGCTCAAAATCGATCCGGTCGAACTGCAGACGCTCGCCGAACTCATGATGGATGCCTACCGCGCCGGCAAGATGATCTTCGTCATCGGCAACGGCGGCAGCGGTTCGAACGCGTCGCACTTCTGCGAGGACATCGGCAAGGGGACACTGAAGCTCCCCGAAGACTTACAAAACGACGACAAGAAGCGATTCCGCATCATCAGCTTGACCGACAACACGCCGTACATTTTGGCGTGGGGGAACGACGAGGGCTTCGACCGCGTCTTCCTCGAACAGCTGCGGAACCTCGCGTCGCCCGGCGATTTGCTCATCGCCATCAGCGGGTCGGGGAACAGCAAAAACATCTTGAGCGCCGTCGAATGGGCCCAGAAACGCGGCCTCGGTACCTACGGCGTCACCGGGTTCACCGGCGGCAAACTCCGGACGCTCTGCCCGCAGGGATTGCACGTGCCGCTCGACGACATGGGCATCGTCGAGACAATCCACCTCGCCGCATTCCACTGGGTGGTCGACGATTTGCACCGCCGAATTTCAATGTGATCGGTGGCGATAGCCCTCCCGGGTCGTGTTGAGATTGCTGCGCCGACGGGAGTGGATCGGAATCGAACCGACCGAGGGCGTTGTTCACGCCCCCCACCGGTTTTGAAGACCGGGGCCGGCACCAGCCGAGCAAACACTCCCCTGACCGTGGAAGTGTATTGTAGACCTTTCGAAATAGCAGGAACACGATACTCCGTGAGCTTGCGGCTATTCCCCGACCAATGTGGGGGG
>JAYTBD010000689.1:0-8229 GCA_043737155.1 Fimbriiglobus sp.
CGATGCCGGTACAGACGCAGCCCGAGACGCCGCGGCCCATCGCCCAAGGTTCGGGGACGACACCGATCCCACTGCCCGCATCGCCGATGCCGAGCGCGGCCCCGGCCAATCCCGAAGCGACGACGGCGACGCTGACGAAGTCGCCGAAGTTCGACCTCAACTACCAGCTCGAAGGCGGTCCCTCGGGAATTTCCAAAGTCGACCTCTACGTGACGCGCGACGACGGCCGGACGTGGATCCGCTGGAGCACCCACGCGGGGACCGAAAGCCCGCTGCGGGTCGTCCTCGACACGCGCTTCAACCAAGAAATCGAAGGGGAATACGGGCTGAAGTTGGTACCCGTGAGCGGGGCGGGACTCAGCGACGCGGCCCCGACTGCGGGTACCGCACCGGAAATGAAGGTCCAAGTGGACACGACCGCGCCGATGATCAAGGTGTTCCAGCCGACGGCCGACCCGGCGAACCGCCAAGCGCTCGTGCTGCACTGGGAGGCGACCGACAAAAACTTCGCCAAGGAACCGCTCGGGATCGAATACGCGGAGCACCCGAACGGGCCGTGGAAGTCGGTCGCGGCCGGGAACGACGCCGTGGTGCCCGTGGCCGGCGGGGGGGTGAACCCCGTGATTCGGCTGGCCAACACGGGGAGCTATTCGTGGGTGCCGCCCACGACGTTGCTTCAACCCCGTGTTTATTTGCGATTCAGCGCGTGGGACATGGCGGGGAACAAGAGCGAAGTGACGACACCCAACCCGATTCTGGTCGATTTGACCAAGCCGAAAGCCACGATCAAAGGGATTTCCGCGACGACCGTGGGCCGATGAGGTTTTGTACGATAGGCCACCGGGCCTGCCCGACATCGGCAACAGTCGACTTTGCGCGGGGCGGAATATTCCGCCCCGGTGTTCGCGATTCCGCACGGGATTCAACCTGCGGACGAGCATTCGTCCCGAATCCTGTTCTAGATTACAGCGATTCCGACACTCCGCTCCACTTATAATTGCCCATGTCCCAGAAGAGCGGCGATACTTGGTTTCGCATCCCGGCCGCCGTCTTGAACAGCGGCCAACTGGAAGCTTGTTTGGTCCACATCTATCCCAGTGGCCCGAGTATGGGCAGGCGCTACCCGCTGGAAGGGGACACCCTCGTTCTCGGCCGCGGGGAAAGCTCGCAGATCCGGGTTCAGGATAACTCCGTCTCGCGGGCGCACTGCAAACTCGAACCGACCAAGGAAGGCGTGTACATCGTCGATACGAAGAGTCTCAACGGCACCTTCGTGAACGACAAGCCGACGCGCGGCGCGCACCTGCTCCAAGACGGCGACTACATCCGCGTGGGCAACGCGATCTACCGGTTTCTGACCGGGGGCAATCTCGAATCGGAGTACCACGAGGAAATCTACCGCCTGACGATCTTCGACGGGCTGACGCAAATTCACAACCACCGCTATCTCTGCGAGTTTTTGGACCGCGAAGTCGCCCGGTCGCAGCGCCACCGCCGGCCCCTCTCGGTGCTGATGCTCGACCTCGACCGGTTCAAATTCGTCAACGACCAGCACGGCCACCTGTGCGGGGACCACGTTCTGCGCGAACTCAGCAACCGCATCCGGCACACGGTCCGCCGGGAGGATTTGTTCGCCCGCTACGGCGGCGAGGAATTCGCGCTGGTGCTGGTGGAATCGACCCACGAACAGGCGGTGGAAGTGGCCGAGCGGATCCGGGAAATCGTGGAGCAGATGCCCTTCTCGTTCGAGAGCCTGCCGATCCCCGTGACCCTGAGCGTCGGCGTGGCGAGCACGGACGGCGAGTCGCCCATCACCGCGACCGATTTGTTGAAGCAGGCCGACACCAACCTATACCGGGCCAAGCACACCGGGCGAAACCGCGTCGTGGCGTGATCAATCGAGGTTTCCCAATACGCCGGGTGGTACAACATGTCGCGTCTTCTCTGCCCTCGCGATGGTGGACCTTTCTAGAAGCCTATTTAGCGAATCCTCTTGCGCATTTCTCGTGACCTGGCAGGATGGATTCGTCTCCCTCGCCCGCGCTCCATCGCAATCATTAAGCTGTTGTGAAACAGGCTCTATCTAGGTTCTGTTGACGTTTGTGGACTTCCCCACGAAAATCGGACGCGCAATTTAAGGATGTTTGGGACATTCGAACTCCGCTGGGGGGTACATGCTCCGAGCGGTGCACCGCGTCACCGAGAAGGGCTTTCGTCGTCGATCCTCCGGCGTCGTTCCTCACGGGGCGGGGCGGTGCGAGTCGGTGTCGTCGACCCTGCTCGAAGCCCCGCAACCGCTCCGCCGGCTGACCGATCGGCGGATCGCGGTGCTGCTGCTGCACCACCCGCGTAAGAAGGCGGCCGCGGTCGGCAGCGCCGCGCGCGGATCGGGGGCGCTGCTCGGTTTCGTCGATGCGTCGATGGAACTGACACGCTTCAGCGCCCTGAAAACCGACGGCCACCGCCGGTTGATCCGCGCCCAGTCCCGGCGCGCGGAAACCCCCGATCGGCTCGCCGACGAGTGGGATAAAACGACCGGCGTCTTTTCGCTCACGACCGATACCCGCTACCGGCAGTTCGAGGAGAACTGGCAGACGATCCTCGGCGTTTTGAATACGCGGACGGCGGCGATCACGCACAAGGAGATCGCGGAGTGCTGGCCGGCGGAGGCGGACAAACCGGGCCGGAGTTCGCTGTACGGTTGGCTGGAGACGGCCTACGAACGGAAGCTCGTCCGCCGCGAAGGGCAGGGGACGAGCAAGGATCCGTGGGGCTACCGCTTGAAAAACGAGGACGACGAGTACCGCGACCGCGGCGAGTTGCCGCCGCTGCGGGAATTGGAATGGTGAGCAGCGGCGTGGTCGTCGGCGACTACGCCCACGGCGAGGAATCGGTGCAGTGGTTGTTCAGGGGAGTTGACCGCGGTATCATTCCATGATACTATTGGGGCGAGTGATGAATCGGCACCGACGCACACTCTTGGCGATTCTGGACGAACCCGTGCGATCCAACACCGCATGGCGGGACATCGAAGCGATGTTCGTCGCATTCGGGGCCGAGATCACAGAAGGGGCGGGGTCGAGAGTGCGGATCGCGCTGAACGGTGTCCGTGCTGTCTTTCACCGTCCGCACCCGCAGAAGGAAACGGACAAGGGCGCGGTTCGCAGTGTTCGCCGATTCTTATTCGAAGCGGGAGTCGTGGCATGATGGAATATAAGGGCTACCTCGGCAAAGTGGAATTCGACGCGGAGGCCGGTCTTTTCCACGGCGAAGTCATCGACACGCGCGATGTCATCACCTTCCAAGGCGAGAGCGTGGCCGATTTGACCCGGGCATTCCGGGAATCGGTGGACGACTATCTCGCGTTCTGCGCCGAACGGGGCGAAACGCCGGACAAGCCGTTTTCAGGGCACTTCGCCACCCGCGTTCCCCCGGAACTGCACCGGCAAATCAGCCTCGCCGCGAGTCGCGCGGAAATGAGTCTCAATGCGTGGGTTGTGGAGCAACTCCGGGCGGGGGTTTTTTCGGAGGAATCGCAATCGAAAATCGACAAGAAGTCAAGTCCGAAGAGAGCAAGTCGTAAAACGGCTACCTCACAAAGATCTTGACCGCACGCCGTGAAAAGGGGTTGATATGAAGGACCGGGAATTCCGAGGGAAAAAAAGCATCGAAGCAGAGCTATTGACGCGCAACATGCTCGCTGGATATTTGAAAGATCGCGGATTCTCAGTTGAAAGCGATAAACGCGAACGTCAAGGTCAGACCATCGTCGCGAAGTCGTCCGAAGGAGTATCCCTTTCGATGCGGGTCCGTCTCTGCTGGCGACGTGAAGTCGGTCAACGAGATTCAGAACGCGTGAGAACCTATTCGGCAGCTCAGCTTCTGGCAAAAATCAGAGATGGAGACTGGATTGGGAGTTTGAAAGCGAAAATTGATCGTGAACGATCGCGCGGTGTCACGCATTTGCTTTTCGTCCAGCGCGATGACATTGACATCAAGTTCGCGGCCTTGGTCCCGCTGTCCGAATTGGTTTCGATATGGGTGGATCAGCGTGACATAAGCAATCGCCTGATCGCAGAGGGCAAACTCGGCCGACGGAAAAAGAACCATGCGATGAACGGCAGTAGCCCGACAATTTGGCTACAGGACGACCGAGGCGGTCAGGAAGTCGCACAAGCTCTTTGGAAACACAGCGGTGTCATGAATATCGCAGAACTTCCATCTGCGGCTGAGCCGGGATATTTCGCGGAAGAAGTGGAATTGCCCTCCGCAGCGATGGAAGGTGCCATCCGGCAAATCTTGGTCAACGCCTACGAACGGAATGCTGCAAATCGGAAAGCCTGCATCGAAGCTCACGGGACGAATTGCTCCGTTTGTGGCGCCAATTTCGAATCACTCTACGGGGTGGTGGCAAAGGATTATATTCACGTCCACCATCTTCAACCTCTCTCGGAAGTTGGCAAAGCCCATCCGGTCAATCCGGTAAGCGACATGCTGCCAGTTTGCCCGAATTGTCATGCGGTGATCCACCGAAAAGTCCCTGCGTACTCAGTCGATGAAGTTCGATCATTCCTAGCACAGCAACGGCTCGTCTCTGCACTATCAAGTTAATCGCCTCACAGGAAGTTGGTGCGACTCAGCCCGTTACCATCCCGTTACTGGCAATCCCTCCGGCCTTCTGGTACGTCCTACAGGTGGGGTTTCGCCGGAATCGGAGGTGCAGCGTGCGGTTCTTCTTCTCCACCATCATTCTGCTGGCGCTGGCGCCATCCGTATTCGCCGAAGATCTGACGGCCAAGGCCCAGCAAATCCTGACGGCGCACTGCTACCGCTGCCACGGGCAGGACGGCTCCGTCGAAGGCGGGTTCAACTTCGTCCTCGATCCCGCCAAGCTCGCCGACCGCAAGAAGCTCGTCCCCGGGAAGCCGGGCGAATCGCCGATCTACAAACGCATCGCCGACGGGTCGATGCCGCCGGTCGGGGAGAAGCTGCGGCCCACTGACACCGAGCTGACAGTGCTGAAGGAATGGATCGCCGCCGGGGCCGCCGGGCCGACCCTGCCGCAGCGGAAACCCATCGCTTCGGCCGACATCGCCCAGTTCATCCGAGACGACCTCGACACCCTCGACCGGCGCTCGCGTCGCTTCATGCGCTACTTCAGCCTCGCCCATCTTTGGAACGCCGGCCTCGGCGACGACGAACTGCAGACGTACCGCAACGCCCTCGCCAAGCTCGTCAACTCCCTGAGTTGGCACCCGAAGCAGCACAACCCCGAAGCCATCGACCCGGCGAAGACGATCCTGCGCATCGACCTGCGCTGGTACCTCTGGGACGCCAACCTTTGGAACCGTCTGCTGAACGATTACCCGTACGGCATCCTCGACGATAGCGTGAGCGGCCGGGCGATCCTGGTGAACACGGGGACCAAAGTGCCCGTGCTGCGCGCCGATTGGTTCGTCGCCACGGCGAGCCGGGCGCCGCTTTATTACGACATGCTGCAGATGCCGGGGAACCTGCCGGAACTCGAGAAGCAACTGCGCGTCGATTCGGTGCTGAACATCCAACAGGAGCGCGTGAGCCGGCTCGGATTCAACGGCTCGGGGATCTCCCGATTCAACCGCGTGCTCGAACGACACGACGCGCTCAACGGTGCTTACTGGCGCACCTACGACTTCGACGAACCGCCCGCGAATCTCGTCGACCGCAGCTCGCCGCAGCCGGCCGATCGGCGCAATGTGTTCGCCTTCCCGCTCGGGCCGAATCAGGTGGATACCGCCTTCCAGCACGCCGGGGGCGAAGCGATCTTCGCGCTGCCCAACGGCCTGCACGCTTACTACATCGTGAACGCCAAGGATCAGCGGCTCGACAAAGCGCCGACGGCGATCGTCAGCGATCCGAAGCGGCCGGACCGCGCCGTCGAAGCGGGGGTTTCGTGCATGGGCTGCCACATCATGGGGATCTTGCCGAAGGCCGACCAGGTGCGCGATCACGTCGACAAGAATGCCAAGGCGTTCGGCCGCACCGAAGCGAGCATCATCAAAGCGCTCTACCCCGGCAAGGACGCGACGGCGAAGCTGATGGAAGACGACGCGAAGAAGTACGCCGAAGCGGTCGTCAAGACCGGCGCCAAGGTGAGCCGGTACGAAGCGGTTTCCACGATCACCCTGAAATACGAGGCCGATCTCGACTTCACCGCGACCGGCGCCGAAGCGGGCGTCTCCCCCGAAGAGTTCCGCAAGCGCATCGACACTGTTGATACCCTCCGGCAATCGCTCGGCGCGCTCCGCGTCGCGGGGGGCACCGTCTCCCGGCAAATCTGGGTGCAGACCTTCGGCGAAGTCGTCCGCGAGTTCAAGCTCGGCACGCTCTTCCGCGGCAACACCAACGGCGCGGCGCTGCCGGACAACACCGGTGAACTCGACCCGCTCGAAGCCTCCGGGAATACGGCCAACGCCGTCGCGTTCAGATCCGACGGCAAGTTCGCGCTGATCGCGTCGGCCGACCGCAGCGTGCGCCTGTGGGACGTCGAAGCCAAGCGCGACGGCAAGCGTTTGATCGGCCACACGGCGACGGTTTGGGCCGCGGCCTTCAGCCCGGACAACACCAAGGCGATCAGCGGAAGCGTCGACGGCACCGCCCGCATTTGGGATCTGTCCAATGCGCGGGAACTCTTCAAACTCGACGGGCACGATGCTCTGGTTTCGGCGGTCGCGTTCGGCGCCGATGGAACCAAGGCGATCACCGGCAGCTTCGACGGATCGGTCGTGTGGTGGAATGCGATCACGGGCAAAGAAATCCGCCGGCTCGATGGCGAAGCCAAGGCGGTGTTCGCCATCGCGGTGCACCCGAAGGAGAAACTCGCGGCCATCGCGGCCGACCGGCGGATCATCCTGTGGAACTTCGCCACCGGCGAAATCGCCGCGAAGTGGGACGCCCACAAAGGCGCCGTGAGCAGCGTCGCCTACAGTGACGATGGGTTGTCACTCATCACCGGCGGCGACGATGGCCCCGTGAAAATCTGGGACGCCAAGACGGGGAAGATGTCGGTCGAATTGGCCGGGCACGGAGGATCGATCCGCAGCGCCGCGTTGAAACCGGGCGGCAAATGGGCGCTGACCGCGTCGGCCGACGGCGCGGTGAAACTCTGGGACGTGGCCGCGAAGAAGGACGTGGCCACCTTCCGCAAGCACGGGCTGCCGGTCGTCGGCGCCGCGATGCTGCGGAGCGGCACGCGCACGCTCTCCATCGACCGCGACCTCGGCACGCTCATTTGGGACGTGGGCGAGTTTTTGAACGGGACCCCCGCACCCGCTCCGCGCGCGGTTCCGGATACGATCCCGCTGATCAAGTGAGATTCTCACCCCGCCAGTTCGCAGTGGTCGATCAACTGCAACGACGCCACGCGGCCGACGACGACGATGCTGTCCCCGCAAGTGAGGTTCGGGAGCCGACCGCGCGAATCGGAGTCGAATTCGAGCACCAAGGACGGCGGCTTTTGATCGGTCGATAGCCCGATGTGGACGTACCACTTCTCCGAAAAATCGTAGCGCACCCGGCCGACGGTCATCACCGTCGCGCCGACCATCACCCATCGGCCCTTGTACTCGGTCAAGCAGCCAGACGGATCGAGGACCGCGTACGCCGAGTACTTTTCGAGATCGAGGATGTGGACGCTTTCGGGCTGGCGCTTGTCGAAGCAACCGCGCCGGGATGCGATCATCAGGCCGACCGCCAGATTGGCGAGGGCCAAGAGTACGAGGAGGCTTCTGGCGTGCACGGGGTCGCCCTTCGCGTCGCGGAACTCTTAGTATGTGCGACGATAAGCCGCGGGGATAGGCCGGATCGTCGGTTATTCGCCACGGACAGCCCCGAACCCCGCACACGGGCCACCGGGCTTGTCCCGGTGGGTCACTGACAATCGCAGCCCCACCGGGACACGCCCGGTGGCTCATATATACTCCCCCGCATGACGCCGCACGAATTCATCGCGAAGTGGAAGCCCGCCGAATTGAAGGAGCGCTCCGCGTGCAAAGAGCACTTCCTCGACTTTTGCCGACCGTTGTGGTGCAGAAGACCTCAACAGCTAAGTTCTGTTTGGCGGAGTAGGGTATGATGCACCATCACCCGTCAACAGGGCCTAGTACACGTTGGCTGAATCCCACCGCCATGAATGCGGGTGGGTTCCCCAAGTTCACACGTTCAGCGGACGACCGGCGTACGTCCACTTGA
>JAYTBD010000690.1:0-8226 GCA_043737155.1 Fimbriiglobus sp.
GATGCAAAGCGAAAATGGCAATCCAACTCTACAAGGCAACCTTTCGTCCCCGGACGGAATGAATTCGTTTGGCGATTCTTGAGCTCGCTGTAACTGTGCGAAATTAGTTCGACACGCCGTCTACTAAATGTGCAAGTCGCGCCCAATTTTTTGAGCATTGTATCAATCTCTTTTCCGCGGCCACCCAAGCGGATGACAACACTACTTTTCTTTGCCATCACCGCGCCGAGCATTCGCCACATATCAGCGATAAATGACCAATAGTTTGTCTGTGATTCGTGACGATCATCACTCGATACGCGATGTCTTGTAGGATGCGGCGGGCCTCCTAGGAACCAGAGGCGGAGCCACTGATCCTCCTCGAAATTGGTAACATCCAGATATGGCGGCGATGTCACAGCCAAACGAATCGGCCCGGGCATGCTTTCTTTCTGCCAGGAAAGATGGCGCATATCACCGTGAAAAATGGCCGACTTTCCTATCGGCGGCTCGGACTCGTATCGGAACCTAGCTTGAGTCCGGAGCAAATCGAATGCATCCCGATCCGGTGGCTCCAATTGGCGATCACGCCAAAATCTCACCGAATAAGCAGGCTTTGTACTTATGGTGCGGGGCATCTGATTGCTCAGATACGAAGGCGATTTGGCTGTCTCCCCATGTAGCGCGCCGAGCACCAATGCAGCGATCATACAGTCCGTCTTATTCTTACGCCAATCCAGGTTTTCGCGCAAATAAAGCGTCTGTCGAAGAGTGATGTCGCTATAAGCAACATGGAAGAATTCCGGTTGAATACGGGCTGGTAGCAACCACTTTCTCTTTGAAAATTGCTTTTCGAGGACCGTCAGTCGCCGGAGAATACTCGAAAGCGTTGGCGCCTGCACCTTCGCTTTCGTAACGCAGTATGCCACATCATTCACATCGCAAGCGATGGGAGTTCTGCCCAACAGCATCGCCTGAAAAGCGGTGGTGCCGCGGCCACTAAACGGGTCGAGCACCACGTCGCCTTTGCGGCTGAGTTCATTGATCCATTTTTCCGCGAATGTCTCGGGAAACATAGCGAAGTAAGGACATAGGGCGTGAAATCGGTGTCTCATGGCATTGTGATACCATGGGACAAAAGAGCGGCACGCGTCCATTTGACCCACCGGTCACGGAGTGTCGGCATAGCAGGCGCATAGTCCAGAATTCGACACCGATCAAACATTATTCCACCGTCGACGCCCACCTCATTCCATTTGGACTGCTTGACTCTCCCACTGATAAAATAGAGCCTCACCGGGTTGACCACCGGCATGGCCTTGATCCATTTCTTACAGAAGCCTTCGGGCTGGAGAGTGAATAGACCCGAGGACCAGTGCGTGCCAGTCTTGCACTGGCCGAAACCCATCAGTTGCCCGCGGCGCCGATCCGAAAATGGCTTCCAGACAACAACATCAAGACTCCCGTCTTGAGCAGTAACTTTATCGCCATAATTTGCTGAGAAACTCGTCCCTTCGAGTGTGCGCGTGCACAGGAAATTAATGGCCGCCTCGAATCCGTCGACTTCTCTGCCATCGGCGCGCCTGGCTGTGCCAAATACGAGAGCTTCAGCATCTCTTCCCCAATAATTCTTGGCCACCTCACAGCAGACTTGTTCGAAAAGCTCCGTCCCGTCGATTCCGGCATGAATTCGGTCCTCTCCCATGTTGAGGCGGGTCGCAGTCAACAAAAAGAAGTAAAGGTCGAACTGCGATGGCCTCATATCCAAGGTGAGCAATTCGGACCCGCGACGAATTTTGTAAGGATAGCGATGCTTCCGTTTGCCCGAGTGCTCGATGCGATCGGCCAGTTCCGAAAATGCCTCACGGACAGCATTTTCCGTATCGAGATCTTCATCTCGACGGTTTTCAGGCAGGTCGTCGTTCAGACGACTGAACACGGCTGATAAATCTCCCCCGGAGTAATTTCGATCGGATTGGCGAAGGCATTCGATCTCGATGTAGTCCGCGTGATGAATCGGATCGTCGGTGTGCATGGGCGCCTGACCGAGCTTAAACATCCTCTTCCTCCTCCGTCACGCGGCGTTTCTTTTTCGGCTTGCGCTTCCTTTCCATTTGCTCCACGATGTTATCTACCAACTCGGCGATTTGATTCGCTGTTCTCACCAAGTCGGTGTTTTCCTTCTTGAACCCAGTTGTCAGGGTGCCGAGCGCGGTTTGGAGGACTCGTTTTGCCTCCTGCAAAGACTCACGAAAAATGCGTTCGTCGCCACGGCTCACGTCATGGGCCACTTTGAGAGGCAACCCATTCCGCAATGTGTCGATTGCGTCATCTTTCATCAGCACTTCGTCGAGGATGGCCAAGTCGGGGTTTTGACTTTCGATCAGCGGGCGAATTTTGTCGCGTCTGCTCCCATATAGCCAAATGCAAAGTTCACCGAGATTTTTCAACTTCGCTTTCGGGACGGGCTTTTCAAACTCGGACGATTCGTCGGTAAGATTCAGAAATCGTTTGAATCCATTGTAATCCAAACCAGTGTAGAGATGCGAAAAAGCGAAGCTCGTTTTGAATCGGTTCTCCCGGAGAAAAACCCCGGCATCCTCGGCTTGTCGTATGACCATCATGGCTCGGTACAGACGCTGGACCGTTCTGTTTCGGTCACCAATTTGTTCGGCGATCTGATCCAGTGAGATGCCATAGGTCTTTCTGACTTCGGCGATGTACTGAGCTTTGGCGTACGATCCCCACTTGGCAGGTCCGTTAACGTGCTTAAAGCCGATGTATTGCCAGATGCTTTCTCGGTCGGTGCGAATGACCGGCAGTTGCTGAAGTTTTCGCCGTAGATCCAACGAAATGTGAGGTAAGTCATCGATCTTTAGTCGTTTCCGGAGATTCTCGTCCAATAGGATCTTGACAGCTGCCAGACGCCGATTGCCCTCGATAACGACATTTTTACCGTTTTCGGTCGAAACAAAGATCGGCTCGTGCTCGAAGAAGCCACTGGAAGCTATCGACATGGCCAGCTCATCTACGGCCATTTTCTCCCAGAGGATTTGGATCAGATCCGTTTGAGATGGTTCAACCCCAAGCGCATACTCGGCCAGCCTCGGATTTTGTGGATCCAAGTACAAATCCTTGGTATCCACATTCTCAAAAGGTTGCTGGCCCGTCTTTTTCGAATCTGCTGTTTTGGCCATAAGGACACCTTTGGCAGTGTCCGGGCGGAAAGAAAAGCCTTGCGCCGTCAACCGCCCGCCTTGGATCGGAGTACTCATACCCTTCGGATGATACTACTTGCGACTCACACGAAAACAAGCATAGGGATCAGTTGAGCATGGAACTCTCTCCCGTTGTAACCGGACCTCGACGAATACGATACCGCGTTCATTGGCTCCGGAACTACTAACCCCGTCACTCCCCCGCCGGGGGCTTCTTGATCAAATCCGGACCCTTCCCGAACATCTTCTCGTACTTGCCGCCGGTCCCCTTGACGTACTTCGTGAACCCCTTGCGCTCCAAGCTGCCGTCGCTGGTCGCGGCTTTGGCGTGCTGGTCGGTCCAGGTGCGCGGGGCGTTGGGGGCGCTCAGGATTCTGCGGCAGGGTTGGCCCGTCTCGGGGTGGGCCTCCAGCGGGGCGGCGCTCATGCGCTGCAGGACCTCGAAGACTTCCCCTTGGCCGCCGTCGGGTTCGATCAGTTCGTATTGGTAGAGCGGCATGGGGTTCCTCGGTCTGGGGCGGCGAGGTTCATTTTACACGCCGGAACGGTTCGTGCGCCGGAGTAGGTCGTCGGTCCCCGCCACTCCGTGATCTCGGACTCCTATAATAGCTGTACGAATACCCCGATCCATCCGCCGGAGTTCCCATGTCCGCAGTCCGCGAAACGCAATTGCTCGTCATCGGCGGCGGGCCCGGCGGCTACCCGGCGGCCCTGCACGCGGCCGACCACGGCCTCAAGACCATCCTCGTCGACGAAGACCCCAAGCTCGGCGGCGTCTGCCTCAACCGCGGCTGCATCCCGAGCAAGGCGCTGCTGCACGCGGCCAAGGTCATCCACGAAGCCAAGGAGGCCGTCGACCTCGGTCTGACCTTCGGCGAACCGAAGATCGACCTCGACAAGATGCGCAACTACGTCCAGACCAAAGTCGTCGGCAAACTCACCGGCGGCATCGCCCAACTCTGCAAGAGCCGGGGCGTCGAAACGATCCGCGGGCACGCCGAGTTCGCCGATGCCAACACCGTGACGATCACCGGCGAGAAGCCCGAAACCATCCGCTTCGAGAAGTGCATCATCGCCAGCGGCAGTCTGCCGGCGATGCCCAAGACCTTCCAAATCGGCGATCTGCGCGTCATGGATTCGACCGGGGCTTTGCTGCTGCCGGACATCCCCAAGCGCTTGCTCGTCATCGGCGGCGGGTACATCGGTTTGGAAATCGGCAGCGTTTACGCCGCCCTCGGCACGGCCGTGACCGTCGTCGAATTCTTGGACGTGTTGCTGACGTTCGCCGACCGCGACCTCGTGAAGCCGCTGGAAACCAAGCTCCGCAAGGAGTTCGCCGCGATCTATTTGAACACGAAGGTCGCTTCGCTGAAAGCGACTCCGGAAGGGATCATCGCGGTGCTGGAAGGCAAGGATGTCCCCGGCGAGTTGACCTTCGACCGCGTCCTCGTGTCCGTCGGTCGCCGACCGAATTCATCGGCGCTCGCGCTGGAGAAAGCCGGGCTGAAAACCGACGAGCGCGGCTTCCTCGCCGTCGATGGCCAGCGCCGCACGGCGGTGCCGCACATCTACGCGATCGGCGATGTGGCCGGGGAGCCGGGGTTGGCGCACAAAGCGACCGCCGAGGCCCGCGTCTGCGTCGAAGCGATTCTCGGCGAACCGGCCGAGTGGCAACCGCGCGGCATCCCCGCCGTGATTTTCACCGATCCGGAAATCGCCTGGGTCGGCCTCACGGAAATCGATGCGCAGAAACAGAACGCCGCGCACGAGGTGTTGAAGTTCCCGTGGGGGGCGAGCGGTCGGGCGGTGGCGTTGAACATCACGAACGGCCTGACGAAGATGCTCATCGACCCGGAGAGCAAACGCGTCCTCGGGGTCGGGATCGTCGGCAGCGGCGCGGGTGAAATGATCGCGGAGAGCGTCCTCGCATTGGAAATGGGCGCGGTGGCCCGCGATCTCCTCGAAACCATCCACCCCCACCCGACGCTCTCGGAGACGGTGATGGAAAGCGCCGAAATGGCCTACGGCAACGCGACCCACGTCGGCAGACCGAAGCGATTGGCGAAGTGAGGCCACGGCCCGATGCGGCTTGCCACAATGCCAGAGAAGTCGGCGAAATTCGTTCAGCAGGAGACCGCGGCTTTAAATGGGCGCGAACATTCGGATTTCGCCGGAACGAAAGGGCCCAAACCCTTCGCGAATACCACTTTTATTTCCCCCGACCGCGATTGCGCTCTACATGTTGTTGTGGGATAGTTTCCCACTTCGATCCGCGCGTCGGAGACCTCGCCATGGTGAGCACCCGTCCCAGCTTGTTTCAATCCGAGACCGTGGACCCGTTCGGCGCGGTCGGCTCGGCCTACCCGTCCGAAGATACACTTTCTTGCGAAGCCGACGTGCAAACGACTTTCGCCCAGAACGCCGGGTGGAAACTCGTCACGCTGAGCAACCTCCGGGAAGTCGAAGATTTGCTCGACTGCTTGGAATCGTCCTCCGTCGCCGAGCGCGAAGTGCACACGTTGGGCAACAGCAGCTTCGCCGTCCGCTGGCGCTGAAGCGATATTCAACATCCGAGACACCGCGTCCCACCCTCGGGGACGCGGTTTTTTCGTTCCCGGCGGACTGTAGCCATCACGCTCCGCGTGATGCCGGAGGAAGAGGCGACCGGCATGCTCAACCGAGACACCGGCGGCCGATTCGGCATCCGCGAACGAACTTCCGTCCGCATCACGCGGAGCGTGATGGCTACAGTCCGGAATTGCGCGATCCGCTGGCGCTGATGCGAGGTGCGTTCCCCGAGACACCGCGTTCCCCCGTGAGGCGGGTTTTTCGTTCCCGGCGGACCGCGGATATTGCGGACTGTAGCCATCACGCTCCGCGTGATGCCGGAGGAAGAGGCGACCGGGATGCTCAACCGAGACACCGGCGGCCGATTCGGCATCCGCGAACGAACTTCCGTCCGCATCACGCGGAGCGTGATGGCTACAGTCCGGAATTGCGCGATGCGTGGGAATGTACACCTTCCGCAGCGTCGATCCCCTATCATCCCGTCGCCACCTCCTATAAAGCGAAATACCCGTCGGCGGCCGGCGAACCGCCTTGAGTCCATTCCCAATCGAGCGAGGCGATCATGGCGACCGAACGCGACGACGACCGCTGGGGCGACGAACCCGCGGACGCGCCGCTCGATCCTAGCATTCTCCGGTCGGCGCAGGAGAAAGTGAAACTCCCCGCGAGGTTGCTTATCGCGGCGGCGATCTTCATGATCCTTTGGGGCGTGTTCAATATCGGCTTGGTGCTCTCGGGGCAGGATTTCACCGTCCAAATGTTGGAATTCATGGAGCAACAACAGCCGCCGGGGAAAGCCCGCGACGACATGGCGAAAGAAGTGGAGAAGGCCAGGACCCGCGATAAGACCCCCGAATACATCCAGATGGCCATCTTCGGCACATTGGGGATGACACTCGATATTTTGATCCTCGTCGGCGCCCTGCGGATGGGGAGCTTGCGCGGGCGTACGCTGGCGATGGTCGGTGCCATCTGCGCGATCATCCCGGCCAATTCGTGCTGCTGCATCGGGCTGCCGCTCGGAATCTGGGCTTTGATAGTCCTGATGAATCCCGACGTTAAGGCGGCCTTCGAGGCGCCGAAGCGGCTCGGCGGCTCGCTCGCAGGTCCACCGGCCGACGACCTCCGTTAAACCGGGAGTTCCCCCGATGCCCGTGATCCATTGCCCGCATTGCCGGACCTCGGTGGAAATCCACGCCGAGGATGTCGGCTACAAAGTGCTCTGTCCGAGTTGCAACAGCGCGTTCCAAGCCGGGGACGGCGAACGCCCCGCGCCGGAACCGATCACGCCGTCCCAACCGGAGCCGCCCCGGTCGATTCCGGCGACCGGACCGTGCGCTGCACCGCGTGCCGGGGAGAGGTCGCGGTCGGGGCGGAGGACATCGGGCACACGGTCGAGTGCCCGCTCTGCGGCGAGAAGTTCCGCGCGGAAGAAGGGTCGCGCAGGGGTTCCCGTCGCGATTCGAGCGATGGCCGGTCGCGGCGATCCGAGCGATTCGACGACGAGGATGACGATGAAGACTACGACAACCGCGGGGATTACCGCGGCCGGCGGCGCTTCCGCAACGAAGACAAAGGCTACATTCTCGACACGGCCCGCAGCGCTGTCGCATGGCCCGCAAACGGGCTGATGTGGACCGGCATCGTCATGCTCGCCCTCTACTTGCTGGGCGGTATCGGTCTGATGATCGCGGGCATCATCAACCTGGATTCGCCCAAGCAGGTCGATCGCAACGACGCCATCGTTTTCCTCATCATGGGCGCGGTCCTCTTGCTCTTCGGCGGGGCGCACGGCTTCATGATGGCGCTGTCCGGCTACAAGATGAGACAGCTGCGCAGCGCCGGCTGGGGCTACGCCGCGGGCGGGATCGGCATCGCGACCATCGCCCTGTCGCACCCTTGCTTCCCGACGACGTGGGCCGCGGTGGCCTTCGGCATTTGGGCGCTCGTCGCGATGTCCAAACGCGAAGTCAAGGACGCCATCGCCATCAACACCGACAAAGGGATTTAAGGATGCTCGATTTCGACAAAGCCGGCGGCTTGGTTTCCGCCATCGCCCAGGATTCGACCACCGGCGAAGTGCTGATGATCGCCTGGATGAACCGCGAAGCGTTCGAGGAGACGGTGCGCACGAAGCGGGCGGTCTACTTCAGCCGGAGCCGGAATCGACTTTGGCGCAAGGGCGAAGAGAGCGGTCACGTTCAAGAGGTGCGCGGGATCTTCGTCGATTGCGACGCCGACGCGGTGCTGCTGAAGGTCGAACAGATCGGCGGCGCCGCGTGCCACGAGGGGTACAAGTCGTGCTTCTTCCGCGAACTCACGGGCGGGGAGTTGAAGGTGATCGCGGAGCGCGCGGTCGACCCCGCCGCAGTGTACGGGAAGAAATAGCGTTCGAGAAAGAGTTCCGCAAACTCAACGTCGAGCCGGGTTGCGTGAGCGCCCGGAGTTCCGGAAACTCCGG
>JAYTBD010000691.1:0-3360 GCA_043737155.1 Fimbriiglobus sp.
GTGCTCACCTACCGCATCCCGTGGTGGGCCAACTTGCTGTCCATGGCCAACCTCTTCTGGTCGGCCGTCCGGCATCCTTGGTCCGAAACTACCATCGACCTGAGCACCGGCCGCGTGCTATACCGCAATTGATCCCCCCGGAGTTATTGAAGTGCCCGATCCCGCACCGGACGAAGCTGCGCAGCCGAAGGCGAACAAGAATGCCAGAACGCCGCGTCGGTCAGCTCTGCCGGTGATGACTCAAAACCGGCTGTTCACACTTCTGATCCTCATCGTGACTTCCTCGTTCGTTTTCTCCCTGCTGGGTCTGGGGTTGATGGCCTTGGTTGCGAACGAGCCGCCCACTGAGATGCAGAGGAAGTTCGCCGAGCTTTGCGTCTATATCGCGATGGTCACCATCGGCGCCTTGGTCGGCTTACTCGGGGGTCGGGCCGCCGCTCCGGATCGAATCGAGATCGGAAACTGATTTTCATCTGAGGCTTCCCGATGACTTGGACCGACACCCGCGAAATCGGCGAACTCCTCTTCGAGCGCTACGACACCCTCGACCCGCTCACCGTGCGCTTCACCGACATGCACAAGTGGGTGCTCGACCTCGAAGGCTTCGTAGGCGATCCCGCGAAGTCGTCGGAAAAGATCCTCGAAGCGATCCAGATGGCGTGGTACGACCAGTGGAAGGACGAATACGGCGGCGACTGACGGTCGCAGTCGTACAACGTCCCGCCCAGATGAATCGAGACTCTCCCATGTCAGTCGGGCCGGATAAAGTGTGCGGGGTCGTGGCCCGGACGCGCCACAAGATGATGCAGGTCGAACTCCGCGAGGCCGCGGCGCGCGGGGGCAAGTTCCTCGAAGTCCGCATCGACTTCCTCACCAAAGCCGTCGATTTCAAACGGCTTTTGCCCTATAAGGCGTGCCCGTGGATGGCGACGTTCCGCCGGCCCATCGACGGCGGCCGTTGGCCCGGTACCGAACCGGAGCGCCAAATCGTGCTCCGGCAAGCCATCGTCTCCGGTATCTTCGAGTGGGTCGATCTCGAGACCGACATCGCCGACGGCATCCGCCGCTTCGGCCCGGTGAAGCGCGTTGTCAGTTACCACAACACGACCGAGACGCCGGGAAATCTGGACGAGATTTACGACAAGATGCTCACGCAGGACGCGGACGTTTACAAGATCGCGGTGCTGCCGACGAAGCCGGACGACCTGCGCCGCATCGTGGAACTCCAGCGGCGGGCGCCGAAGCCGACCGTCGCGTTCGGCATGGGCGAGTTCGGCTTCCCGACGCGCTTCACGGCGCTGAAGTTCGGCGCCCCGTGGATCTACGCGGCCTTCAACAAAGAGCGCGGCATCGCGCCGGGTCTGCCGTCGATGGACCAGTTGCGCACGACTTACCCGGTGCGCGCCATCGGGCCGAACACCAAGTTCTTCGCGCTGCTCGGCGATCCCGTCGGCCACAGTTTCAGTCCGATCTTGCACAACCACATGTTCCGCCGGTTGAAGGTCGACGCCGTGTACGTGCCGTTCCGCGTGCCCGAGGGCCAAGTCCCCGAAGCGACCGACGCGATGAACGCCGTGCCGATGAGCGGGTACAGCGTGACGATCCCGCACAAGGAGGCCGCGGCGATCCGGGCCAAGGAAGCCGACCCGATGGTGCGCATCGTCGGCGCCGCCAATACCTTGCAGGCGCGGGCCGACGGCAGCTTATTCGCGGCCAATACCGACTACCCCGCCGCGCTCGAATCCCTGCGGACGCACCTCGATGCCAAAGCCTTGGCCGAGGGGGTGAAGCCGGTCGAGTTCGCGCAACTCTTCGTGCTGGTGCTCGGCGCCGGGGGCGCCGCGCGGGCCGTCGTCGCGGCGCTGCTGCGGGCCGGGGCGCATGTGACGATCACCTCGCGAACCGTCGAACGGGCGGAGAAACTCGCCGGCGAACTCGGCTGCAAATTCTGCGACTGGCAAGCCCGCCACGGCGCGGTCCAGAGCAACGTCATCGTCAATTGCACTCCCGTGGGGATGCATCCGAAGGTGGATGAATCGCCGTTGCACGCCAGCTTCCTCAAGCCGGGGTTGGTGATCTTCGACACCGTCTACAACCCCGAGCACACGCTGCTCATCCGCGATGCCGAGGCGCGGGGTTGCAGCGTCATCTCGGGCGTCGATATGTTCGTCCGCCAAGCGGCCAAGCAATTCGAGCTGTTCACCGGCATCACGCCGCCGCTCGAAGAGATGCGCGAACTGCTCCGCAAGGCGATGTCGCCGTTGACCGACAAGGGCGGCGGCATGGACGGCGACGCATGACACGCCCCCTTTACTTGGTGGGCTACCGCGGCACCGGCAAGAGCACCGTGGGCTGGTTGGTCGCAGCCGCGCTGGGCCGGCCATTCGTCGATTTGGATGAGCGGATCGAAGCGGACGCGGGTCGAAATATCGCGGCGATCTTCGCGGACGAGGGGGAGTCGGGTTTTCGGGATCGGGAGACGGCGGCGCTTCGAAGCCAGACTTCACCCCCTAACTCCATCATCGCCACCGGCGGTGGCATCGTCCTCCGCGAAGAGAATCGCCGCATCCTCAAAGCCACCGGCTTCGTCGTCTGGCTGCAAGCCCCCGCCGAAATCATTTGGGCGCGGATCCGAGCCGACACCCTCACCGCCGTGCGGCGGCCCAATCTCGCGGGCGGCGGCTTAACGGAAATCGTCGAACTCTTGGCCGTGCGGGAGCGTTTCTATCGGGAGGTCGCCGACGCCGTCGTCGATGCCGGCGGCGCGTCGCCGGAAGCCGTCGCGGACGCTATCTTGACAGCGGTTCGCTTTTCTCCCTCCGACTGAATCGACCCCGACATGGAGTGGTGGTTTCACGCCCCGATGGCCCTGTGCTGCTTCTGGGTCTTCGTCCTCGGCCTCGGTGTCGGCAGCTTCCTCAACGTCCTCATCGCCCGGCTGCCGTACGAAAAGAGCATCATCTGGCCGAACTCGCGCTGCTTCGTCTGCTACCAGAAAATCGGCATCTTCGACAACCTGCCCATCATCGGTTACCTCCGACTGCGCGGCCGCTGCCGCAAATGCGGGGCGACCTTTTCTTCGAATTATCTGTGGGTTGAAATCGGCACCGGCTTCGCTTTTCTCGCGCTCTACTTCCTCGAAGTCGTGCTGCAAGCGAAGGGCGGCCCCGAAGCCTTGGTCGCCTGGCACAACACGCCGGGGTTGCAGTTCCCGTACATGGGCACGAGCGCCTTGCCGCCGTGGCAAACGTGGGTCTACTTCGCCTTCCACGCCGTGCTGCTCGCGGCCCTCATCGCCTCGGCAATGATCGACCTGAAGCACCGGGTCATCCCGCCGCAGATCACGTACCTCGCCACGCT
>JAYTBD010000692.1:0-3358 GCA_043737155.1 Fimbriiglobus sp.
TGGATCGCCGTCGTACTCCCGTACTTCACCTTCGGCGACGACTTCAAGATGTTCAAGCAAATCGGCTTCGACATCATCATGCTTTGCGGATTGATGTTCGGCACGCTCGCCTCCAGTATCTCCATTGCGGAAGAAATCGAAGGCCGGACCGCGATCACCGTGATGAGCAAGCCGATCAGCCGGCGGTCGTTTCTCATCGGCAAGTTCATCGGCATCCTCATGGCGTGCGCAGCCCTGTGCCTACTGCTCTCGGTCCAGTTCAATCTGGCGTTGGTGGTGCAGCCGGAGTTCGATCCGATCAACTTGGACCGGGCCTACGACCCGATGCCGGAGCAGGCCAAGGCCGGCTTCCTCCCCGTCGTCGCCAAGTATTTGCCCTCGGGGCCGGCCCAAGTGTTCGGCGAAGGCGCGGCGAAATGGATGGCCGAGTCGTTCGCCAACCTCATCGGCATCGCGCTGGTGTTCGGCCAAGTCATGATCCTCGTCGCCATCGCCACGGCGTTGGCCACGCGCTTGCCCTTCGTCGTCAATCTGGTCGTGGTGTTGTGCGTCTATTTCTTCGGGCACTTGGCCCCCGTCGTGGTGCGCGTGACCGAGCGGTCCGCGAACTCCGGGGAGACTTCGTCTCAACTCATCCGCTTTTTGGCCAAGACGTTCGACACGCTCCTGCCGGCGTTGGAGTTCTTCAAAATGAGCCCGGCCATCGTCCGGGATACCCCGCTCGACCTCTGGTCCTTCGCGGCCTACGTCGGCACGGTGACCGGATATTCCGTGCTTTATACCACCATCGCACTCCTAGTCGGCCTGCTCCTGTTCGAAGATCGCGACTTGGCCTGATTTTGACGCCTTTGCGAGCGCGTCTTTCTCCGTCCGGAGCCGATTCCTCTGCGACAGCCCCCGCCGAGGGTGATAGCCTACAAGGTGTAAGCGGGACCCGATCGCGGTCTCACTCCGCCTCGATTCGGTGGGGGCCTCCGGTGAGTACGTCTTCGTTCGGCCTTGCCAAAGACTACCTGAACGCGCGGCCGCTCTTCAAATGGGGCGCGATCTCCGCGTCGATCGCCGCGACCGTCGCGCTCCTGCTCCTATTCCCTCTCATCTACCTCTTTGTCGATTTGCTGGTCCACCAAGGACGGGCGGGCCCGAACGCAGACCTCGCCGCCGCGCAAGAGCGCTACCAGTCGCATTGGCGTCCTATCACGGCCGATGAATTCTCCGGCCTCCAAGCCACGGCGGCGCGCAATCAAGGCCGATGGCACGGGGACCTGCTCGCCCGGGTCGTGTGGTCGGCCCCGTTCACCGCCCATCGCGAACGCTACCTGCTGGGCTTGTTCCTCGCGGCCTTCTTCCTCGTGAGTCTGCGCGGCCTGTTCATGAACCTCGCGGCTCACTTGGCTTGTATCGCCTCCGTCGATGCGGTCGGTCGGTTGCGGCGTACCATTTACGCGCACAGTTATCGACTCGGGGTCGTGGCGATTCGCCCCGAAGCCCAGTCCGAAGCGGGGGAACTGCTCTCCAGGCGGGTCGAACAAATCCTCGACGGTTTCATGGCCGCGCTCACGGCGCAAATCCGCTCGCCGATCTTGGCCGTGGCCTCGCTCGCCATCGTGCTCGTGGTCAACCGCTGGGTCGGGCTGGCCGGGCTTTTCCTCATCGCCGCGACGTGGATGATCGCCGGGCAAGCGGCCGCGTACTTCCGCCGGGACGCCCGCATGGCGAATCGCAAAACCGAATCGCGCTTGGCGGTGCTCCGCGAAAACCTCAGTCTCATGCAATTGGTGAAGAGCTACCTCACCGAGCGCTTCAGCCAAGCCCGCGTCGAACGGCAGATCAGCGACCTCTCCAAATCGACGCGACGGCGTCTCCGCGGCGAGACCGTCTCCCGGCCGACCCTGTACACCGTGGCCGCGCTGGCCGGGTTGATCGTGATTTACGTTGCGGCCCGCGCCGTCCTCGGCGGCGATCTCTCCTTCGCCGGGCTCTTCGTCCAAGCGTGCGCCCTGACCGCGCTCGTCTTCGCGGTGAATCGCTCCGTCTCGGCGTGGGTGCGCATCCACCGGGCCAAGGAAGCCGCGGCCGACGTGTTCGAATACTTGGACCGGAGGGGCGACAACGTGCAGGCGGTCGATGCGGAGTTCCTCCAGCCGATGCAGAAGAAGCTCGACCTCGTGTCGCTGAGCTACCGCGAACCGGGCACCGGGAGGATGGTGCTCGAAAACCTGTCGCTCTCGATCCCGATGGGAAGCCGGGCGGCGATCATCTGCCCCGATGCGGACGAAGCGCTGACCTTGGCGTATCTCCTCACGCGGTTCCTCGAACCGACGGCGGGCGAAATTCGCATCGATGGCAAAAACCTCCGCTGGGTGACCTATGACTCGCTGCGAACGCAGGTCGTCATGGTGCTCGCGGACCACACGACTTTCAGCGACACGGTCGCCAATAACATCGGCTGCGGCGATCCGGGCTTCACGCGGCCGCAGATCATCGAGGCGGCGAAAACGACCCACGCCCACCAGTTCATCCAACGCCTGCCCTACGGCTACGAAACGCCCCTCGGCGACAGCGGGCACGACCTCCGCCCCGGCGAGCGCTTCCGCATCGCGCTGGCGCGGGCGGTCCTGCGCGACCCGTCGATTTTGGTGATCGAAGAACCGGCCGAGCCGTTCGATACCGACAGCGCCACGCTGATCGACGACGCCATGACGCGCATCCAACCCGGCCGGACGCTGATTTTCTTGGCGAAGCGCTCGACGACGATCAAAGCCGCGGACAGCGTGTTCGTGGTGCAGCACGGCCAACTCCACGCCGCGGGCAACGCCGAGGAGTTGGTCAGCGGCAGCCAAGTCTACCGGGCGATTCCGAATTCGAGGATGTAGCGGCCTCTCTTGTTAGCCCGACCCGCCAGCGAGGGAGCAAACGGCGAATAGTTTTTCAGACCCTCGCTGGCGCGTCGGGCTAACAAAACCCCGCAAGGACTGCACCGTGAACCTGACCGCCGAACTCTGCGAAGCGCTCATCGCCGCGAACCTCGCCGGCGATTTCATCCGCGCCGAATACGAATCCTTCGTTGCGATCCCGGATGCGAAAGCGTCGATAACAACGCACGTGGATACCGGCGCCCAAGACATCATCTTGAAGCACCTGATGGCGGCGTTCCCCGACGACGGCTTCTGCGCCGAAGAATCGACGGTCCTCCGATCCGCGGTCGAGAATCCCGAGCGCATGTGGATCATCGATCCCATCGACGGCACCCGCGGCTTCGCTACGAAGAACGGAGAGTTCTCCGTGATGATCGGCCTGACGGTCAAGAATCAACCGGTGCTCGGCGTCGTGCTCGAACCGATCCAACACCGCACCA
>JAYTBD010000693.1:0-3357 GCA_043737155.1 Fimbriiglobus sp.
GGACGCGTAAGCGACGGTCCATCCAGGCTGACCGTCGCTCACGCGTCCGGCTCGGAACGATGGATCTTCGCACTTGCCCTCGCTCTCGTTTCGTGGTTCGGATTCCGCATCGCAGCCCTCCAAGAACCGATCTGGTTCACCCCGGCCATCGCCGTCGTCCTCATCTGCGGTTGGTATCGCACACGGGCGAATCCCTAAACTGCGGGGAAGAGAATCGACACGCGAGAATCGCAGTCATGAATCGGGTCGTCATCATCGGCGGGGGCTTCGGCGGGCTGACCTGCGCCACCGAACTCCGTAAGTACGCCGGGGAAATCACGCTCGTCGACCGCCGCAATTTCCACCTGTTTCAGCCGCTACTCTACCAAGTCGCCACCGGGGCGCTGTCGCCCGCGAACATCGCCGCGCCGTTGCGCTCGATCATGAAGTATCAAAAGAACGCGAAGACCATCCTCGCCGAAGTCACCGGTTTCGACCTCGCTGCGAACACGGTGTTACTCAAGGATGGCCAACGGTTGCCGTTCGATACGCTCGTCCTCGCCACCGGCTCGACGCACCACTACTTCGGCCAAGATGCCGCGTGGGAACCGCACGCCCCCGGCTTGAAAACGTTGGAAGATGCCACCGAAATCCGTCGGCGAGTACTCAGCGCGTTCGAACACGCGGAGACCGATCCGGACATCACCCGGCGACGCAAACACCTGACCTTTGTCATCGTCGGCGGCGGGCCGACCGGGGTTGAAATGGCCGGGGCCATCGCCGAACTCGCCCGGCAGACGCTGCGGCGCGACTTCCGGACCATCGACCCCGCCGACGCCAAAGTGATCCTCGTCGAGAACAGCGACCGGGTTCTCGAACACTTCGCCGAGAAACTCTCGAAGCGCGCCGGCGAGTCGCTGGCCTTGATCGGCGTCGAACTCTGGCTGAAATGCAAAGTCACGGGCATCGCTGCGGACCACGTGCTCATCAACCGCGCCGGAGTCGTGGAAACGCTGCCGACCGAGTGCGTCATCTGGGCCGCGGGGGTCAAAGCCAATCCGCTCGGCCGAATGCTCGCCGAGGCCGTGGGCGGTGTCACCGTGGATCGCGGCGGTCGGGTCGGCGTAAATCCCGATTGCACCGTGGGGAACCGGAGCGACATCTTCGCCATCGGCGACTTGATGACCCTGCCCGGTCCCGATGGGAAACTGCTTCCCGGCGTCGCACCGGTCGCGGTGCAGCAGGGTCAGTACGTCGCGAAAATCGTGATTCGACGGGCGAAGGGTGAGGCGGCTCCGGGGGCGTTCAAATATTTTGACAAAGGGAGCATGGCGACTATCGGTCGATCGCGGGCCGTGCTCGAAAGCAACGGCATTCGCATGAGCGGGTTCTTCGCGTGGCTAGCGTGGTTGTTCATCCACATTCTCTATCTGGCCCGCTTCGAAAACCGCTTCATGGTGCTGTTCCAATGGGCGTGGAACTACATCACCCGCAATCGCGCCGCCCGGCTCATCACCGGCGAACGCGCGTACCGCGAATCGCCTTAGCCCGGTTTCAGTTTCGTTAGCCCGACGCGCCAGCGAGGGAGTCGTGACCCTCGCTGGCGAGTCGGGCTACTGACGGTCAGGTATTGAATCGCACTGGATATTCTTCGCCCCGAAGGGGCCGACTTATGCAGCCCAGGGCGGAAGCCCTGGGTCGGGATACGCATTGCCTCCGCCCCGAAGGGGCCGGCGTAAGTTCGGCCGACCACGTCGGCCCCTTCGGGGCGAATGACATGCGACTCTGTCCCAGGGCTTCCGCCCTGGGCTGTATAAGTCGGCCCCTTCGGGGCGTAGATTACGATGGCATTCACTACCTGACCGTCTATAACAAGACATTCCGCCGGAACAATCGCGAAAACGCCTCAGCGCGGTTTGTTCGCCGAGTTCTCCAGCAACCCCGCGGTCGCCGGCGCCACTCGCTCCGGCGGGAGCAATCGCTTCAAAGCGTCCCCGTCGGCGGGGTTGTCGAATACATCTCGCATGAGCCGCGCGGTCAACGGGTCGACGATCAACCCCGAATCGGGCATCGGCCGCAGCGATTCGATACCGCAGCGGTACGTCCGTCGGCCGAATCGGTAAGAGAACGCGAAGCTTCGATCCGTTTGCCACAGTAAGCTCCCCTCCATCGGCCGGGAGGCAATACGGTACTGCGGCTCTTGCGTCATGGCGGCGAGCTCGACGCGCGGCAGCGGTCGATCCGCACCGTCCCGCAAGCCGAGGCGGATGTCCCCGCGGCCCCGGTGCAACAGGTGCCAGTAAAGGTGAATGCCCTCTTCCGCGTTGAGTTCGCCCCGTTCGCTTTCACCGCTGACCCATGCGACCCGGGCGCCCGGCGGGGCCGACTCTTCGAGGTGGTGCAGAACCGCCCAGAGCATCCGCGAGCGCGTGGCCACTTTTTCCTGCCGGCCGACCGACGCCGCGATCATCGCGACCAACCCGGCCGAGAGAGCGAGCCAAGTCGCGCGTTTCCATTTCGATACGGGCACGTCGGCGAAACCCGACATCAGCAGCGCGAAGGCGATGTCCAACCCCCACACCGCGGGCATCGTGTAGCGACCGCACATGATGTTCAGCGGCAAGTACACGACGAACCCGCCGACCACGAGCAGGGCCGCGCAGGCGAGCGCCGGGCCATTCCGCGCGACGAGCCGCCGTCGGATCGCGAGTGGGATCATCAGCAGGGCCAATCCCGCCCCCAAGAAATCCAGCCCGGCCGCGCCCTTCAACCAGAGCGCGATTTGCTTCGCCTGCTCCCACGAAGGCCCGGGTGTTTCGTACTGCCCCTCGTGCCAGTGGGATTGGAAGTAAACGAAGTGCCCCGCGGGGAGCAAAGCCGGAATCAAGTAAGCGACCAAAGCGATGCGGTTGGCGTGAATGCTCTCGCCCCAGGTCCGACCCTCGGGCCAGAGTCGCAATGCGAGCATCGCGGGCATCAGCGCGACGAACGTATTTTTGCACCCCAGCGCGAGCAGCACCCCCGCGATCGCGAGGAGATCGAATCGCCAAGGTCGAGTCGAGCGTACCGCTCGCCGCGCGGCCCAAAGAGCGAGCAATGCGTAGGGCATTGCGACCCCCTCGGCCAGCGTCAGGCTTGTCCAAATTTCGTTGCGGTACGGATTCCACATCGCCGCGGCCGTGACGATCAGCGCCGCCACCGGGTGCAGTTTCAATTCCCGAAACAGGGCCAGCAGCATCGCCCCCGCCAAACCGCACCAGAGCAGTCGGGCCAGCCGCCACGCGAACGGATCGGCCCCGAAGAGGTTGGCTTGAAGTTGCCAATGGGCCCACACCGCGGGGCGGAATGGGCCGAGGTGCTCGACGTTGGCCGCGACCT
>JAYTBD010000694.1:0-3354 GCA_043737155.1 Fimbriiglobus sp.
GAGCAAGAGAATATCTTCCGCCTGACGAGTCGTTCATTGCTTTACGCCAGCCCCGTGAAGACGTATTTCTGCCCGACGCGCCGCGGTCCCGAAGTCATCAACGGCGGCACCCGCAGCGACTACAACGGCAACGCGGGTTCGACGTTCAGCAACGGCACCCCCATCGATGGTTCCGCCGGCGGTGGCAACACGTTCGATGGTTTGGTCATCCGCAGTAACGTCGGGCCGGTGACGCTCGTCAGCGTTATCGACGGCACCTCGAACACGTTGCTCGTGGCCGAGAAG
Source organism: Fimbriiglobus sp. (assembly GCA_043737155.1). Classification (GTDB taxonomy): domain Bacteria; phylum Planctomycetota; class Planctomycetia; order Gemmatales; family Gemmataceae; genus JALHQU01. The sequence continues at coordinate 286 of JAYTBD010000694.1, forward strand.
TGGCTGCACCCGTTGCGCCGGGCCACGAGCGCGGCCTCGGGCCAAGACGGTGGGGACAACGAGCAGAATTACAACGCCGGTTGGGACGAATGTATCGTGCGCATCGGCGGCGGAACGTTCACCTACGATTACAACAACGGGCAACCGGCCGTCCAAGGCTCCGGTAGTCGCACGATCCCGCGCACGCCCCGGCCGGACATTGAAGCCCCGTGCGTGGTCAACGGCAGCGGAGCGCCGGTCACGATTTGGAACCAGCAATTCGGCTCCTCCCATACGGGGGGCATGAACGCAGTATTCGGCGACGGCTCGGTCCGGAACGTGAAGTACAGCATCGATCCGGTCGTCTGGTCGGCCGTATGCACGCGCAACGGCGGCGAAACGAATACCAATCTCGACTGAACCTTCACCCGCCCACACCCGAGGTTGCATCCCATGAAAATCCGTACGATCGCAGCCGCGCTCGCGCTCGCCATCGCGTTCGGCTGCGGCGACAAAACCGAAGTCCCGGTCGACAACCAACAGCTGCGGGACCAGCAGGACAAGACCCAACAACAGGCTGATCAAGACGAGATCCAATACCAGAAAGAGCAGAAAAAGAAAAAGTGACCATCGGCCATCGATGACTTCGAGCCCACAGGCCTCCGCTGTGGGCCATTCCATTTCGGGGGTTCCCATGCGACACACAACGATTTATCGCGCGAGCTCAATCGCCATGTTCGCCTTCGTCCTCGCCGGCTGCGACGAGTCTCGGCCGGCGGTTGAACTCCACCCGCTGGGGGGGCGAGTGCTCCGCGGAGGAAAGCCGGTCAAGGATGGCGGTTTAATCTTCGTGCCCGAAGGGTCCGGCTCCAATCTCATCGTGAACGCCGGTGTCCAAGCCAACGGGACGTTCAACGTCCGTACCGAGAAGACCCTGTCCGGGGGCAAGCTCGACATCAAGCCCGGCGCTCCGGCCGGGCGGTACAAAGTGATTTACCACCCCGCCAGCAACGGCGCGACGATGGGTTTGGAAGTAGAATTTCCGGATCGCGTCGTTGTCGAACCGGGCGGGACGGACATCGAACTGAATTTGCCCGCGATCATGCCCAAAGGTGACGGTGTCCCGCGCGATGACAACCCCGTTCCCCAGATCAAAGAGTGATCATACCCTTCAACCCTTGATGACGCCGATGGGCCGCATCCGGGCGACCTTCTTGCTCAGCCCCGCGTCGTGGACGACCTCCACGACGTGATCCACGTTCTTGTACGCCTTCGGTTGTTCCTCCGCCAAACCCTGCCGGCTGCTGCTCATCGCGATCACGCCGCGCGCTTCCAACTCCTTGTCGATGCGCCGACCGACGGCGTCCTTCACCGCGGCGGTGCGGCTCATCGCGCGGCCCGCCCCGTGGCAGGTGGTGCCGAAGGTGCGCTCCATGCTGCCGGGCTGACCGACGAGCACCCACGACGCCCGGCCCATGTCGCCGGGGATGATCACCGGTTGCCCGGTCTTTTGAAACGCCTCGGGCAACTCGGGGTGCCCCGCCGGGAAGGCCCGCGTCGCCCCTTTGCGGTGGACCCACACCTTCTTGATTTTTCCATCGACGAGGTGCTCTTCGAGCTTCGCGATGTTGTGGGCGACATCGTAGAGCAGGTCCATACCGAGGTCGGCCCAGGGGCGACCGAAGACTCCGGCGAAGACTTCGCGCGTCTGCTGCATGAGCAACTGCCGGTTGGTGAACCCGAAGTTCGCGGCGGCCCGCATCGCGGCGATGTATTTTTTCCCTTCGGGGGAATTTACTGGAGCACAGGCCAATTGGCGGTCCGGCAGCACGATGCCGTACTTGCCGGGGGCGTCGCGAAAAGCCGCGAGAGCGTCGTCGCACACTTGGTAGCCGAGGCCGCGCGATCCGGAGTGGATCATCACGCAGACTTGGTTCAATTCCAGTCCGAACGCTTCCGCCACGTCCGCGTCGCAGACCTGATCCACGACCTGCACTTCCAAAAAGTGGTTGCCGCTGCCGAGGGTGCCGCACTGGTCGCTGCCGCGCTTCACGGCGTGGTCGCTGACCTCGGCCGGATCGCCGCCGTCGATGTGCCCGTTGGCTTCGGTGTGGAGCAAATCCTGCGGCACGCCGAGATCGCGGTCGATGGCGAAACGGACGCCTTCGCCCATGAGCCGGCGCGTTTCGACGGGGTCGAATTTGTATTTGCCGCTCTTGCCCACCCCGGCGGGGACGGTGTAGAAGAGCGCCTTGATGAGTTCGCGCAGGTGCGGCTTCACATCGTCGAGAAACAGGTTCGTCTTCACGAGGCGGACGCCGCAGTTGATGTCGTAGCCGACGCCGCCGGGGGAGATGACGCCCCCCTCGGCCGGGTCGGTGGCGCAGACGCCGCCGATGCAAAAGCCGTAGCCCCAGTGGATGTCCGGCATGGCGAAGCTGCCGACTTGGATGCCCGGCAGCGTGGCGACGTTCGCCACCTGATCGAGCGCTTGGTCGTTGCGGATCGATTCCATCAAGCGTGTGTTGGCGAAGACGATCCCATCGACGCGCATGTCGGGGCGGTACGATTTCGGGATGCGGTACGAGTTCGCATCGATCTGTTCGAGCGGCCCGTTGAATACGCCTTTGGCCATTTCAAACCTCGGACTCAGAGGGACACGGATGACACGGATGAAGCGGGATCAAGACGGTCCGATTAAATCTGTTCGTCTCAGATCCTCTTCATCCCGCCTTTGATCCGTGTCATCCGTGTTCGCATTTTCGCGATCAAATGTCGACGATCACTTCCGCGAGAAACCCGTCGGGCACTTCTTCCAACAGCAGGCCGTGGTAGGTGATCGCTTTCACTTCCCGACTGAGCAGATGCCGGGCCGGGTCGTAAGGTTCACCGGAAATTGTCGCGGTCAGGCCACCGGGCGTCACGTTGACATCGAATCGGCACCAGAGCATCCGCGCTTCGTCGGATCGGTTCAGCAACTCGCGGAGCCAGTCGAATAACAGGAATTCGCGGTCGGTGCCTTCGATGGAGACCGTTTGCGATTCGACGGCGCGAACCGCCGCGGGATCGTCGACCATCGATGACAGTAAG
>JAYTBD010000695.1:0-3351 GCA_043737155.1 Fimbriiglobus sp.
TCGAGGCGTCGGTGAATCTCGAAGGGTTGATCGACCTCGCGGTGGAAACGAAGCGAACCGAAAAGCTCACGGCGGACCTGCGGAAGCAAGTCGCCGGCATGCAAGGGAAGCTGAGTAACGCGAGTTACGTGAAGAACGCCCCGCCCGAGTTGGTGGCCGAGACGCAAGCGAAGGTGGCCGAGTTGGAGAAACAAATCGGCATGCTCGAAGCCAACTTGCTAAGCTTGAGTCAGCCGTAAGATTTACACTGTGCCGAACTGGCGATCCCCGGCGTCGCCGAGGCCGGGGACGATGTAGCCCAATTCGTTCAAGTGCGAGTCGATGGCCCCCAAATACGCGGGGACATCCGGGTGGGCCTCTTGCAGGGCTTTCACCCCTTCCGGCGCGGCGATCAGGCCGATGAACCGCACGCTCGGCACGCCGGCGCGCTTGAGGATGTTGATCGCCTCGATAGCGCTGCCGCCGGTGGCGAGCATCGGATCGAGCACGAAGGCCACGTCAAGCCCGTGGTTTGCGGGAAGCTTGTTGTAGTACGTCACGGGCTTCAAAGTTTGGTGATCGCGGTACAAGCCGAGGTGCCAGACGCTGGCCGTGGGGAGCGCTTCGAGCATCGCGTTGGCCATGCCGAGGCCGGCCCGCAACACGGGGACGAGGCCGATGGACTCCGAAAGCGTCGCGCAATCCGCGTCGGCCACGGGGGTCTTCACGGTCGCCGCCTTCAACTGCAAGTCCCGGGTCGCCTCGTAGAAGAGGAGTTGGGAAATCTCGTTGACCAAGTGGCGGAAGAGTTGTGGCGGTGTCGTCGCATCGCGCAGGGCGGCGAGGTGGTGCTGAACAATTGGGTGATTGGGAACGAGGACGTTGGTGCTCATAAATCCCCGCTGCTGCGCTTGCTCCACCACGGGAGGAAGAGACCGCCATCGATGTGCAGGATCGTCCCCGTGATGTAGTCGGCGCCCGGTTCGAGGAGGAAGCGAATCGCCCCGGCCACTTCCTCCGCGGTGGCCAAGCGGCCCCACGGCAGACCCGGGGCGGCCTTGGCGATGTCCTCGTCGCTGATGAATTTTCTCTCGCCGGGAGTGTCGGTCCAGCCGGGGTAGACGCAGTTGACGCGGATCTTGTGCGGGAGGAGTTCCGTCGCGGCGGTCTTGGCCATCTGATCGAGCGCGGCCTTGGCCATGTTGTAGGCCATGCAGTTGGGAAATGCGATCTGGCCGTGCGGGCTCGACACTATGACCACGGCCCCGCCTTCGCCCTGCCGGATCATTTGATTGCAGCAGGCGCGCAGACCGTAGTAAGCCCCCATCATCGACACGTCGAGCGTGCGGTGGAAGCCTTCCATATTGGCGGTATGGAAGGGTTCGCGATCGCTGTAAACGGCGCTGGAGACGAAGAGATCGATGCGGCCGAATTGTTCGACGATGTCCTCGGCCATCGCATCGACGGCGGTTTGGTCGGAGACATCGACCGGATAAAGTGCGGACCGGCGACCGAGATTCTGAATTTGCTTGGCGGTCGCAGCGGCGTCCGCTTCCAGACTGAAGTAATTCAAGGCGACATCGGCGCCCGCTTCGGCCAGAGCCAGCGCGGTGGCCCGACCGATGCCGGACGAAGCCCCCGTGATCAACGCGACTTTCCCGGACAACGCACCCGCCATCGAGAACCTCGCGTTTCGCGCTAGCGCCGAACCTTGTCCCCCTTGGGTTTGGTCAGGCCGGCCTTTTCCATCAGCGACTTCCCGAAAATGTCGTCCTCCTCGGCGGGCTGTTCCTCGAGGACGACGCCTTCCGGCAGCGCGTAAATCACTTTATATTTGTGCTTCGCAATGTCGAGTTCCGCGCCGGGGGCCAAGGAGCGGGCGGGCGTCCTCTCACCGTTCACCTTGATACCGTTGGTGCTGCCCATGTCGCGGACGTGCCACACACCGTTGCGGAAGCTGAGCTCGCAGTGCAACCCGGAGATGTTCTGAAAATCGAGACAGATGTCGCAACTGCTGCGACGACCGATGGTCATGGTGTCGATCGCCAGCGGGATGGCGTCGCCGCCGCCGACTGGCACCAACAAGCCGAGGGGTTCACTCATCGCCGTCCTCCTTCAATCGTCATCGAAGCTCGACCCGAAAGCCGAATGGGTGGTACATCGGCCCCTGGAAGAATCTTCCGCATCAATCGTCTTTTTTTCGGTTGTATCGGATCTTGCACCCGCGCGGCAGAGTTTCGAGTTCGATCTCTTTCTCGCCGCCGCGGGCCGATTTTAGCGCGTCCACCAAATGTTGGGTTCGGGTTTCGGCCGGGTCGAGTTTGTCGTCGAGGGCGCCCATGTAGCAGACCTTCCGCTCTTTGTTCAGCAAAAAGAATTCCGGTGTCGTGGTCGCCCCGAATTTTTTGGCGATCTCTTGGCTCGGATCGTACACGTACGCGAACGAATACTTCTTCTTCTCGGCGCGCACTTTCATCGCCGGCAGCGCATCGTCTTTGATCGTGTTCACATTGATTGCGACAATGGTGACGCCGCTCTTCTCGCCGGCATGATTCTTGGCGAACGCGAACAGGCGCTCTTCGTACCCGACGGCGATGGGGCAACTGTTGCAGGTGAACACGACGACCACGAACTCGCTCTCCTTCAAGTCGGTGAGGGCGTGCTTTTTGCCGTCGGTTCCTTCGAGGTTTTTCCAATCGGGCGCGGCATCGCCGAGGGAGAGGACCTTATTGTATTTGCCCGCTTGGGCGAGCGGGGCGAACGCGAGGAGCACGAGCAACGGGAAGATTCGGGTCATTGGGAAGCACTCTGTATAGAGGATTTCCGAGCCGGAAGCGTGAGCGACGTTCGGAATACGAACGTCGCTCACGCTTCCGGCTCGGAAAGAAAAGAATCACACCCGTTCGGTCTGGAACGCCACGCTGTAGTTGCCATAGTCCATGCTGCGGATGCCGTGGCGCTCGCTGCCGTCGAAGACGCGCTCGCTGCCGTCGACGATGGTGACCCGCACTAAACCGCGCTCGCCGACGCGCAGACTGCCGGAGTGGACCGCCGCCACCGCGACTCGGGAGTCGCCCGTGTATTCGTCGGTCCCCCAGATGTTCCCCTCATTGGTGCCGACGAGTTCGAAGAGAAAGCTTTTGCCCACGTCGGACGAACTGTAATCGGACATCGATCCGGGATCGCTCTTCACCCCGAAGAGATCCGATCGCAGCGTGCGAAGGCGGGCGCGGATGGCGAGTGCCTCGTCGATCATCCCGGCTTGCGCGTAGCTCCCTTGCAGCGTTTTCAAACGCGAGAACAGATCGCGAAGCAGCGGGGAGAGTTCCCGCGAGGCATCGCGCTGGACCGCCGCTTCCTCCGCGCTCAAAC
>JAYTBD010000696.1:0-8190 GCA_043737155.1 Fimbriiglobus sp.
GTGAGGTCTGGCCTGTGAAGCGATGGACGCTCTGGATCGACAAGCCCCGCTTGAAGTCAGACCTCAACCTCGTCCGTTTGCGCTTTGGCTATCGGTGCAGCGTCGGTGATCTCATCCGTTGCCGTCAACACCGGCACCTCGCCACTTTTCGCTTCTTTAATGGATGCTGCGCGCAAAGACTTGCTTGCCGCGCGGGCAATCTTCTTTCGGGCGTCTTCGGCCTTATCCCCCTCCATTACCTCGCGCTTGAGAACTTCGTTGACGAGGACCGCGCGGATCTGTTCGTTGTCGATCCGGACATCCGGTGAGACGCGCCGCAATTCTCGGCGGATCACATCCAACACCGAGTCGGCGAGGACGATCGCGCCCAAGAAGAATCGGCTCAACGCTTGTTTCTGGGTGTGGTAATCGCCGAGTGCGGACCGCTGCCAGCCTTCTTTGCACCAGAGATAAATTGCCTCGAGGTCCCCTTCGACTTTCGGATTGAGTGTGGACAGATCGATATCGATGACGAGTTCTTGTCCGATGGGCTTGGTAAACAGGACGTTGTAAATGCGCCAGTGGATGCCGTTGGTGAGCAATACCCAATCGACCCCTTGGTTGGTGGCGTAATCCACGGCTTGTTTGACGTGGGCGTCTTTGAGTTCGATGCCGATGGCTTTCACTTCGATGAGCGTGGACAATTTGCCGTCGAGCTTAATCGCGAGATCGCAGTACGTCCCGCGGATGGCGAACTCCGAGGTGAGTTCGGAATACTTGTCGTACCCGAATATGTCCGCCAGCATGTCTTTCACGATGGTGACAGTGTCCGTCTCACCGACGTCGCGATCCTTGGCACCCGCCAAGATCGGTTGGTATCGCTTGATGCCATTCACCAAGCGCTCGCTGACTTTCTTCGGTATGTTTGCCATAGTCTCGCCAAGTTGGTGTTCGTCGAAACTATAAACTCGCCGCCTCACTCCGCCTTCGCCACTTCCCCACCCTCATGCCCTTCCGCCGCGGGCGAATGCGTCTCCTGCGTCGGCGCTTCCTCAGTAGCCTTCGGCGCTTCCGCCAACTTCGGCTCCTCCGGTGGCTTGAAGAATGCCGCCAACTGCGCGAAGGTGTTCAGCGCCGCCTTACCCTGCTTCTGATCGGTGCTCAGCTTCGCCGGCGCCTTCGGCTTGCTCGGCTTCGGCGGCGGCAAAGGTTGCGCGGGAGGCTGCTGGAACTGCGGCTGCGGCGGACCACCCGGGCGCGGACCGCGCGGGGGGAACTGGCGACCGCCGCCGGGTCCGCCCGGCCCGCGACCTTGGCCCTGACCCTGTTGCGGCGGACCACCGGAGCGCGGCTGAAAGCCGCCGCGGTCGCCGGCGGATCGCTGCTGACCCTGATCGCGCGGTGGACCTTGTTGATCGCGCGGTGGCATCGGCGGACGGTCGCGCATCGGCTGGCGTTCGCGCGGCTCCGGCGGCTTGCGCTCTTGGCCCGGTTGGATCATGCTCAGCGAGACGCGCTTGCGGTCGCTGTCCACCGTCATCACCCAGACGGGCACCACGTCGCCGACACTGACCACGTCGTACGGACTCTTGATGAAGCGGTTCGCCATCTGGCTGATGTGGATGAGGCCGCTGTCCTTCAGGCCGACGTCGACGAAGGCGCCGAAGTCGACGACGTTGAGGATTTCGCCCTTCAACTCCATGCCCGGCTTCAAGTCTTCGAGCTTCAATACCCCCTTGCGGAAGATCGGCAGCGGACGGTCCTCGCGGATGTCGCGGCCGGGGCGGGCGATGGCTTCGAAGATGTCGCGCACCGTCGGGCCGCCGACTTTGAACTCGTTGGCGATGGCCTCGGGGTTCTGCGCCCGCAGCTTGTCGCCGATGTCCGCGAGCTTGGTTTTGTCGGCGAGGTCGGTCGCCGTCATTTCCATCCCAGTCAGCACCTTCTGGGCGATGGGGTAGCTCTCGGGGTGGACCCATGTGTTGTCGAGCGGTTCGGCGCCATCGCGGATTTTCAAAAACCCGGCGGCTTGGGTGAAGCGCGCCTCGCCCATCTGCGGGACGCTCTTGAGGGCCTCGCGGCTCTTGTACGGGCCGTTCTTTTTGCGGTACTCGACGATCTCGCGCGCCACGAGTTGGTTCAACCCGGAGACGTGCCGCAGCAGCGGGATGCTGGCGGTGTTGACATCGACGCCGACGGCGTTGACGCAACTCTCGATGACCGCTTCGAGCGATTCCTTCAAATGCTTCGGCCGGATGTCGTGCTGATACAGCCCGACGCCGACGTGCTGCGGGTCGATCTTCACGAGTTCGGCGAGCGGATCCTGCAAGCGCCGGCCGATGCTGATCGTGCCGCGCACGGTGGCGTCGAACTCGGGGAACTCTTCCTTCGCGATGGGCGAGGCGCTGTAATCGCTCGCGCCGGCCTCGTTGACGATGACGTACGCGAGGTCGGCGGGCGCGTCGCCGAGGCCTTCCAAACTGATCTGCGGCGGGGCCGGTTTGGGCGGAGTCGCGGGGGCCGTGGGCGTTTGCACACTCGGCGTCGCCGGCTCGTTGGGCGTCTCGGTAGTGGTCGTGCCGGGACCGTCGGTGACGCCGGCCATCACGGTTTCGGACGGGAGCACGCCGGCATCGACGGAGGTCGTCGACGGCATCGCTTCGAGCACCGAGGCGGGGACTTCGGAAGTGGTGGCCGCGTGCGTTTCCATTGCGATCGGGTGCGTTTCGACGGTGGCGTGGGGGATCACCGACTCGGCGGGCCGCGGGTTGATACGGCGCTCTTCGAAGTCGGCGATCAGGTCGGCGACGATCTGTTCCGTCTCCCGGCAGCCGGTGCCGTTGCCGATGGCGACGACCGAAATGGAATGCTTGCGGATCAGTTGCTCGAGTTTGCGCTTGGCGTCCGCGACCTTGTTCTCGGGCGGGTGCGGGTAGATGACACCGTCTTCGATGACGTCGCCGGTGGGGCCAAGCACGGCGACCTTGCAGCCGGTGCGCATACCGGGGTCGATGGCGAGCACCGTCTTGCTGCCGAGCGGCGCGCGGAGCAACAGGCTCTTCAAATTGCGGGCGAAGATTTCGACGCCGTGCTCTTGGGCGAACTCGGACATCTCCCGGCGGATTTCGCGTTCGAGACCGGGCAGCACCAAGCGGTCGAGGGCGTCGGCGACAACGGGGAACAGGAATTCGCGATGGGGGTGATCGGCCAAAGGGAGGTTGCGAAGTGCGATGTCTTTGGCGCGGGGGCCATCCCATTCGAGTTTGGAGCGGATGATCTTTTCGTGCTCGCCGCGGTTCACCGCGAGGATGCGGTGCGGCGGCATCATCCGCACCGGCTCTTTGAATTGGAAGTAGTCGCGGTACTCGGAGCCTTTGCCCTCGGGCACGCCGTCCACCTTGGACGTGACGATCACGGCGGTATCGCGCAGAAACAACCGCAGCGGTCCGCGGACATCGGCGAGCTCGGCGATGATCTCGGCGATGATGTGCCGGACACCGGTGGTGACTTCGTCGACGGTGTTGAGCTTCTTGTCCGGGTTCACGATGCCCGGCAAAATCTCGGCGAGGTTGTCCACGGCCGGGTCGCGCGTCCAGATGGCGATGGCGAGCGGTTCGAGGCCCTTCTCCTTGGCGTCCGAGGCGAGCGAACGCTTCTTCGGTTTGAAGGGCAGGTACAAGTCTTCGAGGCGCTTCGGGTGATCGGATTCGAGGATCGCTTTGACGAGGTCGTCGTTCAACCGGCCTTGGCCCGCGATGCTTTTCAAAATGGTCTGCTTGCGCTCGGCCATGGTCCGCAGCAGGCCGACGCGCGTCTGCACGCGGCGGATCATATCTTCGTCGAGGCCGCCGGTGCGCTCTTTGCGGTAGCGCGTGATGAACGGCACCGTGTTGCCTTCGTCGAGCAGGGCGACCACCGCTTCGACCTGCACTTTGCGGATCTGCAAATCTTGGGCGATGCGCGACAAGTCCTGCGATTGCGGGGCCGCGGGCACGGTCGGCACCGGCTGCGGCGGCAGCGTGGGCACCGCTGGAGAGGGCGTCGGCTCGGGGACCGGCGTCGGGTCCGGGGTCGAGGGCGCATTGGGGTTCTTCGGCACCACGACCGGGTCCGACGGCGCCGGCGTTTCCGGGACGAGCGTCGGCGGCGGCGCGTCGGACGGCGCGGATGGGGCCGCGACGGGATCCGGCGGCACGGCCATCGACTCCGTCTCGGGAGTCTCCGGGGCGGCGGGCACCGGCGGTGTTTCGGTCTCGATCGGCAAGGTCTCGGTGGAGTTCATGCGAACGTCCGTAGGGTTGCTGCGTAGCGCGAGCGGGGAGCGACAGATCGCTGCGAACGCAAGAGCGTCGAACCCGGCAGGAGGTTCGACCGGCCGGGGTCAAAACAGTAGGAATTGCAGTATGTGCTACGGGAAATAGGAAGTGAGGCAAGGTTTGCGGTGGGGCAAATTGGGGCGCGATACAGTAGACTGTCGTCGCCTTACCCACGGAACTTTCGACGTGTCCCGCAAGCGAACGAGCACCCCCGGGCCGTATCTGCTTCACTTGGAGTTGCTGCGCGAGCGCATCCCCAACGCCGATCAATTTCCCTATACGCTCCCGGCACTACGGGGACTGACCAAGCTCGCGTTCCATCCGAAGGTCACCTTCTTGGTCGGCGAGAACGGCTCGGGGAAATCGACGCTGCTCGAAGCCATCGCCGTCGCCTGCGATTTGAACCCCGAAGGCGGCAGCCGCAACTTCAACTTCGCCACGCGGGCTTCGCATTCGGTTCTTGCGGATTGCTTGCGCTTGGCCCGCTCCCATCACCGACAAGACGATAGCTTCTTTCTACGCGCAGAGACTTTCTACAACGTGGCTTCGGAGATCGAACGCCTCGGCGTCGGTCACAATTACGGCGACAAATCCCTCCACGAACAATCGCACGGCGAATCGTTCTTCGCGCTCTTCAAGAACCGCTTCGGCAAGAACGGCCTCTATCTGATGGACGAACCGGAAGCCGCGCTATCGCCGCAGCGGCAACTCGAATTCCTCGCCCTGCTGCACGACTACGTCCGACGCGGCGGGCAATTCGTCATCGCCACGCACTCGGCGATCATCATGGCTTACCCGGACGCGTGCATCTACAAGTTGGACGGGGCCGGCATCCGCGCGGTGCCCTACGAAGAGACCGAGCACTACCTCGTGACGCACGCGTTTTTGAGCAACCGGAAGAAGTCGCTGGATGCGCTGATGGGCAACGGGTAATTCAACCCGCATCCGTGTCGAACACGGCGGGGACGCCGAAGAAATCGGCGAGGCGATTGGGCGCGTTCTGCAGCGCCGCATCCACCGGCAGCGAAGGCGTCGGCACATCCTCGCGGAAGACGTTGCTCAACGGCAGCGGGTGGGCCAGCGGTTCGAGGCCTTGCGTGTCGACTTCGTTGAGTTGATCGACGTAGCCGAGGATCTTGTTGAGTTGGTCGGCCATCTGCGCGAGATCGCCCGGGCTCAGTTCGAGCCGGGCGAGGGTCGCGACTTTCTTCACGTCGGCGAGGCTCAGCGACATCAGACGACCACGGTGGAGAACGGCTTGCGGATGACGGGGCGGGCGATGCGACCGGAGCGGATGCACTGCACGCAGACCCATTTGCGGACGGTCTTGCCGTTGTCGTCCACGCGGATGCTTTGGAGGTTCGGCTTGTAGACGCGCTTGGTGATCCCGGTGATCTTCTTGCCGACGCCGCCGAGGTACTTGGCCTTACCGCGGTAGGTCTTCTGGTTGCCCATGGCGGGCTTCTTCTGGCAGACTCGGCAATGCATACCCATCGGAAGAACCCCTTGCAGCCGGCGCGGTAGTCCGGGCCGGAACCGAATTTTTTCGAGAAGGCGCAGTATAGCGGACCAGTGGGAACTGACAAGGCGGCGATCAAGCGATCAAACTCGCCACATCGCGGCCGGCCGTTGAGGAGGGAGTGATCGGCCTTCCCGGTGTAGCAATTGGACCCAATCCTCGACGATTTCGCACAGTTCGCGGTAAACTTCGGCTTCGTCGCTACCGTGGCAACACGGACCGATCAGCCCCGGACATTGGCCGATAAAAGCGTCGTCCTCGTCGGACCATTCCACGATTTTGATGTATCGGGCCGCGTCGGTCATGATTCCGTCTCCCCGTCGCCTTCGACACGCTCGATGTCCGCGATTGCCCTACCGACTTCCCGCTCTTGATAAGGTTTGGCGTCGGCGCCCGTTTGGCCCAGACCGTCACGCGAATGCCGCGGGGGTGTGCGAAGTTCCGATGATTCCCCTTCCCACCGCGGTCGGTGAAACCGGCACGCTCCAATGCCCTGATCAATTCGCGGACTTTCCGAGGCATCGATCAATCCGATCTTCTTGCGGGGTCGCTTATCATTTTACCACACCGGGGCAGCACTATCTAATCGCTTTTCACCCTCCCGCCACCAGCCCCTTCAATTTTCCCCCGAGGCCGGGGACGAATGTCAGCGGGCGGATCCACTTCAGCGCGCCGATCCGGAAGGCCGCATCGGCGGCGGCTTCCCCGACCGCATCGGGTTGACCGGGGACACTCCAGCGCACCGGTTGAATCTCGGCTCCGCCGACATCGACCACATCGACCGCGCCGTTGAGGTCGGCCGCGGCGATCAGCGCCGCGGCGCGGCTCTGCTGTCGCGAGCGCGAATTGAATCGGAAGACGATCCGCTGCGTCGGCCGTGGGGCACCGAGCTGCGCGCGGATCACCGACCCGGGGATGTACGCCACCAGCATCGTCATCATGAACAGGCTGAAGACGAGCAGCCCCATGAAGATGCCGATGCCCAAGTGCAGGGCGCAGCCGAGCATGATCCAGTACGGGCGCAGGCGCGTCCAGATGACGAACGGCAGCGAGATTTCGGTGAAGAGTGTGAAGTACACTCCGCCCGCGGCCATGGCCGCATAGACCGGCCGCGACGCCGCGAAGAAGCGAAGCATATCTTGGTACCACCCGTAGTGGATCATCGTAAATTCGGGGTTCGCCAGCGTGTCCCAGTACGCCGAGTGATTCCACCAGCCGGCGCCTTTCAACTTGGCCAACCCGGATGCGGCGTAGATGAAGCAGAAGTGGACCTGCAATAAGCGCTGGGCGAACCCGCACGACGGCGACGGCGGCGCGAAGAGCAGATACTGCTGCGTGGCCGCGTCCAATGTACCGGAGCGGCCGAGGCTGGCGCGGGCGGCGCGGTAGCGGGCGATGAGCCGGTCGAGCGAGTAGGTCGCCCCGCAGTTGGCCACCATCAGGTAGATGAGCAGGATGTTCTGCATCGTGTCTTGGCCGAAGAGAACCTGCTGATTGCGGTGGAGGTACGACGCCGCCGCGAGCCACGTCAGCACCGCCGTGACGCGCGTGAACAGGCCGAGGGTGAACATCACCATGATGACCAGCACGACCGAGTGGGCCAGCGCCATCTCGGTCGGGTCGGAGATGTGGAACCAGATGGAAAAGGTCGGGAAGCCGAGGCGGCTCGACTTGCGCTTCTCGAAGTTCCAGTAGCCGAGGTAGTCGATCTGCTCGGCGCGCTGCGCCCCGTCGGCGGGGAGGTCGCGCATGAATCTCAGCAAGTTATCGCGCAGGACCGGGTCGAGTTCGAAGAGGTAGTTCGTGATGTACCGCCGCTCGTCGACTTGCGTCTTCATCGTGCCGGGGAGCGTGCTCGCCAGTTCTTCGAGGTCGCGCGCCAGCGCTTGCCGCTCTTGGTCGAGACCCAAATCGAGCGGCGGCGGCACCTGCTCTTTCTCGTCGCGAAGTTTCTTGTCCACGAACGCGCCGAGCGTCCCTTTGCGGATCGTCGGGTCCGGCCCGAGGGTGAAGAGGTACGCCGCGCCCGCGCGGATGGTCGCATCGCTGTAGCCGTTGCCGTCCGTGCCCGCGAGCACGCCGCGGAAGTCGAGCAACCGCAGCTTCTTCTTCAGGTCGCTTTTGTCCGTCGGCAGCAGCCGAATCCACTCGATCACGGCCTTGCGGCGGTGCGGCTCCTCCGGCAGCGCCGCCGAAGGCGAGCGGTCGTTCCACTCCCAGTCGAGGGACGGATTGCGCGCCGGCGCTTCGCGGCGCTCGCGGTTGGCGGTGTCGAGATCGACCCACGCGTTGCGCCCGAAGAAGGCGTTGAGGTCGTACGAATAGCAGACGTGGATGTAAACGAGCAGCAGCCCCGTGACGATGCGGATGAACGCC
>JAYTBD010000697.1:0-8189 GCA_043737155.1 Fimbriiglobus sp.
GCCGAGCGTCGCCGTGCGCGTGTACCACGGATCCTGGTACGACGCCCCGTAAATCCACGGCCCCGCCGTGATGTTCCAACGATCCCAGTCGGCGGTGAGGTCGGTCTCGTTCAAGAACGTGTACAGCGGCGTGAAAGTCAGATTCGGCGTGCGATCCCACGAGTTATCGCCGGGGTTCGCATCCAGCAACACCCGGTCCGGATCGATCACCACGTCCACCGGTTTCCGCGGCAACGTAATCGTGATCCGACTGCGGTTCGGCCCGTCCGGTTCCACGGTCGCCTCGTACTCCGGCAGCTTCAGCGTCTGCCCCGTCGGCGGCAGCGGAATCCTGATCGGGAAGCCCGGCTCGCCGGCGAAGCGGAAGCCCATCGTCGTCGGTTCGTCGTACTCGCCGCGCTGTTTCGCGATGACCTCGACGCGGTACCCCTGCCCTTCCACGGGCATCGCATCCCCGCGCTTGCGTCCCACGGCGGGGCCGCGCTTGCCGTCGATGGTCACGCGGTCCACGGCCCAGTCGGCCATGCCGCGCTCATGCAAGTAGCGCTGGAAAAACTCGTCCCACTTCTTGCCGGTGTACTCTTCGAGTTCGCCTTGGAACGCCTTCGCCGAGATCACCTTGAAGGAGTATTTCGAAACGATGCCGCGGAAGAATTCGAGCGAGCCGGCTTCGCCGAGGCGGTCGTCGATTATGCCGAAGAATTTGGAGCCGCGGTCGTATGCTCCGGTGAACAAGTTGAACAAATTGCCGTACTCGGGCAGCGCCCCGGCCGCGGGGTACATCTCGTGCCGGCGGATGGCCCCATACATCGACCCGAACCGGTAATTCTCCCGGCGGATGTGCGGGGCGAACCACGCCTCCGCGGGCCAGGCGACGAAGTCGTTGTTCTTGCCGCGCTTCAGGTCGAGATATTTGTGCGTGAAGTAGGTGGCGGGGCCTTCGTCCATGAACGTTTCGGCGTAGCCGTTGGTGCCGACGAGGTTGTACCACCACTGGTGGCAGATCTCGTGACTGAGCAAATATTCGACGTACCCGCGCGCGAGCTTGGGCATGTCGAAGACGCGCTCGTCGATCATTACGAGGCCGGCGCTCTCGTTGCCGTTCCAGCCGAAGAACGATTCGGCGATGGTGAATTGATCGTACGGATAGGGGCCGAACCACTTGGAATATTGGGCGAGCGCCTCCTCCGCGAGGATCAGCATCTCCTCGGCGTAGTAGGCGTGCTTGGCATATGCCAGACAGCGGAGTTGGATCGTGCGGCCGTCGGGCATCTTGGCGGCGCGTTGGAACTCCTTGTAGTCCGCGCTGGCCGTCAGCGCGAAATCGCGGCCGACGAACGGCTTCATCGCGATGGTCTTCCACCCGTTCCGCCGGTCTTCGGAAGCGACCGTGGCCGAACAAGCGAGCAACTGATCCTCGGGCAGTTCGATAGTGGCGCGGTAGTGCGCGGCCTCGTTCCAAAATGGTTGGTGCCAAGGCACGAAGGGCATCCCGTGCCAGCCGGCGCTATCGTGATACGCGAGCGTCGGCAGGGCGAACGTGAAGAACGTGATGCCGTTCCACTGGCCCCAACGCCCCTGTTTTTGAGGGAGTTGGATCGTGCAATCGATTTCGACCGTCACACTCTGGCCGGGTTGTACTTCATCGATCAGATCGACCGTCAGCGCGGACGCGTTCTCTTCTTGGAACGAGTAGCGCAGCCGCTGTTTATCACCCCGCGCATTGGTCCAAGCGATGTCTTGGATCTTCCCGTGCCGACCGCGGCGGTCGATGCCGTCGTCGGGATTCTGCCGCAGGAGTTCGAGCGTCTTGGCGAGCAGATAGAAATCGCCGTCGGGGATTTTGTAATGCGGATAAAAGTTGAACTGGAGCTGTTTCGTCGGCCGGTCGGAGCGGTTCGTCCACGTCGTTTTCTGATGCACCGTCGCCATGCGCGCGCCGGTATCCAGCTTGATCGCCAAGTCGTATTGGGGCAGATCTTTCGGGATCTCCGCGGCGCGGCCGATCGAAGCCCAGCCGATGCCGACGAGCGCGGTGAGTAGGATCCGGACCGGAATTCCCATGCTGCGTGTAACCCCGTGCAGTCGGAATCGAGATGGGAATAGCGTGATGCGGGAGATGCCGCTAGACGGATCCGGGACGGGGTACACCTTCTGAATTTGGCATTCCCGTAGGGGCACCCCTTGTGGGTGCCCGGAACCGGATACCCGGTGACGGTCGCTCGGGAAGTGCGGGACATCACAATGCCCGTGCCTTGCGAATTCCGGGCGGTCCGGGCACCCACAAGGGGTGCCCCTACGGGACAGGGGTCATGCCAGATTCAGAAGATCCACCCTCCCGGGACGGGGTGTGCCTCTGGATTTTGGCATTCCCCATAGCTGGAACAAGCTAGGTTTTGCCGATCACTCATCGCTGATTGCTGAAAGCTGTTTCGTTTCCCAAGGTTTCGAATGGGACAGTGGTCAGCGATCGGATAACAGCAATCAGCCAAGAAGACCGCATTGTCAAAGTCTGATCCCATGTTGCACACCGCGGCGATTCCGGGGATGATTCTTCACTCCCACCCGATGCCTTTCGCGGAGCCTCCCCGATGCGTTTGCCGTTGGCCTTCTTTTGCTCGCTCTTGTGTTCCGCCGCGTTCGCCCAACAGACCAAACCGTTCGACCTGATGGACTGGACGCCCCGGCCGGCGGTTGGCAAAGGCGAACCGTGGGAGCGGATGAAGGACCCCGAATGGGACGACGACCGCTTCCGCAAAACCGACACCGGCCCGACGCAGAACGCCACCTTCGGCTATCCGCACGGCAACCAATCGCAGCGGGTTTACAAAGGCACCGCGGTGAAACTGGGGTCGAAGGGGGATGCGGCCGCGATCTTCGACCGCTCCACGATGCGCTTGGCCGCGGCGTGGACCGACGGTTACCTGCTGCACAGCAATCGGCGCTTCGGACTGCTGAACACGCCGACGGCCCCGGTCGGTGCGAAAATGCTTTTCACCACCGCGAGCGCCGCCGGTTGGGCCGACGCCAAAGGGCAGATTCCACCGGTCGCCAAGGCGACGATCCCCGAAGCGAACCTCCGCTATCGCGGGCACTACCTCCATGGCGAAACGGTGGTGTTCGCCTACTCGGTCAACGGCACGGACGTTTTGGATTCCATCGCAAGGCTCGACGGCAACTTGATCCGCACGCTGCGCATCGCGGCCCACGACAAGCCCTTGTCACTGCGGATCGACGATTCCCGCGTCTCCAAAATTGAAGCGAACGAGAAAGCCTCTACCATATACACGACCTACGGCCGCACGTCGGTCGAGCCGAAGGAATCGCCCGACTTGGCCGCGATGACCAAAGGCGGCCCGGCGCGCTGGGGCAAGCCGATCGTCACCAAGCTGGTCCGCGGCGATGAGAAAGGCCCCTTCGCCGTCGACACGCTGACGATCCCGCACGACAACCCGTTCAAAGCGCTCTTCTTCTGCACCGGCCTCGATTTCCTCCCCGACGGCCGCATCGCGGTGAGCACTTGCCACGGGGACGTCTGGCTCGCGAAGGTCGATGAGAAGGCCGGGCAGGTCGAATGGCAGCGCTTCGCCACGGGCCTGTACCACCCGCTCGGGGTCAAGGTCGTCGACGGCAAGGTCGTCGTGCTCGAGCGCGGGCAGCTCACGCGGTTGCACGATTCCAACGACGACGGCGAGGCCGACTTCTACGAGTGCGTCTGCAACGACTGGCACACCGGCGCCGGCGAACACGCTTACGACACCTGCTTGGAGACCGACCCGAAGGGCAACTTCTACTTTTTCAAAACCGGGGACACCGAGCTCCCGAGTGGCGGTTGCCTAATGAAGGTCGGCAAAGACGGGAGCAAAGTCGAGACGTTCGCCACCGGGTTCCGCCACCCCATCGGCATGGGCATGTCCGACACGGGCATACTCACGGGGGCCGATCAGGAAGGCAACTGGATGCCGGCGACGCGCATAGACCAGTACAAGTCGGGCGGCTTCTACGGCGACATGCGGGCCGCGCACCGGACGCCGCTGCCGCTGACATACGATGCCCCGCTTTGCTGGCTGCCGCGCGAAGTGGACAACTCCGCGGGCGGGCAGGTCTGGGTTCCCAAAGGCACCTTCGGCGACCTCGGCGGCAAAGCGATCCACTTCAGCTACGGGCGCTGCCGGCCGTTCGTGCTGCTCCGCCAAGAGTTCGACGACGGCACGGTCCAAGGCGGCGTCGCCGGTCTGCCGGTGCAGTTTCTATCGGGCGTGTGCCGGGGTCGCTTCCACGACAAGATGCTCTACGTCTGCGGCCTCAACGGCTGGCAAACCGGGGCGAAGGCCGACGGCTGCTTGCAGCGGATGCGGGCGACCGAAGTGCCGCTCGACACGGTGGTGAAGCACGAGGTCACCGACACCGGCGTGAAGCTGACCTTCGCCCGGGCGCTCGACAAGGCGACGGCGGAGAAGCCGGAGAACTACAAAGCCGCGCGGTGGAACTACCGCTGGGGCGGCGAGTACGGCAGCAAGCGCTGGAAGGCGTCGAATCCGAATGCCGAGGGCCAAGACGACGTGGCGATCGCCGGCGCGACGTTGGTCGACGACAAGACGGTACTGGTGAAGTTCGCGGGCGGCGTCAAGCCCGTGATGCAATTGCAAGTGGGCTACAACATCGCGATGAAGGGCGAAGAAACCAAGGTGATGGGATCCGTGTTCCTGACGGTGCACAAGATGGCGAAAGAGTGAGGACCATCACTTCTTTGCCAGTGCGAAATCGTGTTGTTTCTTGTCGGCGGCGACATCGGCTTTGAGCGTCGTCGCGGTGTTGAACTTGGCCGGGATCTCCTCGACGATCTCGTCCTTTTCCGAACCCGGGCCTTGGACACCCGGGCGTGAAACTTTCTTTCCGGTCGGGCGGTTCCAAGTGATCGCGACCTGGTACGAGCCGGGCGCGACCCGCACCGCGTACTCTCCTTTGACGACGTAGCCCTCGGCGGATTTACCCTTGCCGTCGGTCGGCTCGAACCGGATCAGGGCCTCGTTGTCGGCCCCGACCGGTTGCCCGTCGAGCGTGACTTTGCCGGCCACATCGATTTCGGACGGGCCCGACGAGCAGCCCATCAGCAACCCGGCCAGCGCCGCCACAAGCGAGAATCGTTTCACGAATCGTCTCCGGATCAGTTGTCGAGGCCGAGGACTTCGCCGCCGTTCGCGGTGCTGGCCGCCCGCCATTTCGCGAGGTCGACCGAGTTGCTCACGAACCGGACCGAACCGTCGCACATCGACACGTTGACCCCGTTCGTGTGGTTGCTCCGGGCGGTCACCTGCCCGTTGTTGCTGTTGGTGCACGGCAGCTTCGGCGGCGCGTTCGTGCAGTATCCGCCGACCAGATGATCGGTCCCGGTATTCGGCACATTGATGGTCATGAACCGGCCGCACTGCTCGTCGTCGTTCAAGAAATCCCCGCGCCAATCGGTGACGTTGTCCGCGGACATCAACACTTCCGACATGAGAATCGTGTTGGACGTCCCGTCGGTGATGCCGACGAGTTTGGTCGGCCGGGGCGAGCTGCGGGTCGCGAAATCGGTGTAGCCGAACGGGGCGTTTGAAGTCGGCAGCGGGGTGAGGGCGGGCTGGCGGACCGGCCCCCAATTGATGGCGTAGTTCCCGCGGGCGCGCCAGTACGGGTCGCCCTGTTGATAAGCGGGTCCGCCGCGATCGCTCGGGCAATAGTAGGACGGGGCCGAGGTGCACACGGTTCCGTTGAACGTGTTGACCACCGTGTTCGGACTCTGCCAAAAGCCGATGTTGTAATTGTACTTGTTGGCGATGTTTTGCAGTTCCATGTGCGGCCACACGAGGGAAGGCCACGGCGTCCGGGGGTTGCTCTTCGCCGCGATCGGCAGTGTGCCGAGCGTATCGTGGTAGTTGTGCATCCCGAGGGACCACTGCTTGAGGTTGTTGCTGCATTTCATTCGCGCGGCCGCTTCGCGCACTTTTTGGACGGCCGGGAGCAGCAGACCGATGAGGATCGCGATGATCGCGATCACGACGAGGAGTTCGATCAACGTGAAGCCGAGCCGACGATGAGATGTCATGACTGCCTCGGTGAGAGATGAAGAGAACGTCAAGGGTAAGCGAAGTGCGACCCGGTTGATAGTACAAAGCGGAGAATTTGAAACTGACCGGAATTACCGTTTGCTCTCGGCGCGGACTTGTTCGATCACATCGCGGATGGCGGCGTTGGCCGTGGGGGCGACGCCGGTGAAGGTGGTCATGGCCCCGCTATCGTTGCGGGGCAGCGCGGCGCGGAACTCGTACTCGCCCGTTTGCAATCGGATCGGGGCGTATACGCGGGCGCCGATACGGCGCAGGTCATCCAGCATCTGTTCCGCCGAGGAACCGGCGTTGAGCGTCGGCGACACGGGGGCGGACGTTTTCGATCCCGTGGGCCGGCGCTCTTCCATCCGCAGCGGATCGACGTCGTCGTGGGATCGGGAACCGGCCAAGGCCGCGCTGGTCATCTCGGCGCTCGGGCGATACGGTTCGCGCGGATCGCGACTGGCGCTCGACCCCTTCAACAGCGGATCGCGCGCCGCATGGCGACCGGGGATCGGCACCCCTGGGGGCGGGATCTTTTCCCCGCCGATGAGCGGGTCGCGGCCGCTGAACAGCCCGCCGTCGCGGTTCTTGCAGCCGGTGAACGGGGCGATGCAACCGATCATCAGCAAGGCGCCGACGCGGAGTGAAAAGAAAGGTTTCGGGATTCGATACGCCATCGCCGGCCCTCGCGGATGCGAAACGGCCATTATCAGTCCGACCCTGTAAACTGTACGTTCCTCCCCGGGCCGATCACCTCGGTCGGTGGGAAATCGGGCCCCGAAAACGCGTCCCGGCGAATGCTGGCAACGCCCGGACCGGTCGTCCGACTTGGGGCCTTTTTCCGGGTCGATGCGAATAGCGAACGAAGGGGAATTGTGCAATGGCAGTCCATCGGATCGCGGTGCTGGGCGGCGACGGCATCGGGCCGGAAGTGATCGACCAAGCCGTGCGCGTCGTGCGCGCGGCGGTGGCGAAGCACGACCCCGGCGAAGAGCTGCAGTGGAACCCCTTACCGTGGAGCAGCGCGTACTACCGACAGCACGGCCGCATTCTGCCCGAGAACGGCTGGGACACGCTGAGTCGGCACGATGCGATTCTCTTCGGGGCCATCGGCGATGCGTCGGTGCCCGACCGGGTGACCATCCACGAACTGCTCCTGCCGATGCGGCGGAAGTTCGACCAGTACGTCAACCTCCGTCCCGCTTACCTGTTCGAAGGCGTGCCCTGCCCGCTCGTCGGTAAGGCGCCCGGCAGCATCGACATGATGGTCTACCGCGAGAACACCGAAGGCGAGTACGCCCCCGTCGGCGGCAACCTCTATCCCGGCACCGAACACGAGATCGCCGTGCAGACGGGCATCTTCACCCGCCGGGGCTGCGAACGGATTCTGCGCGCGGCGTTTGAAGGGGCGATGAAACGTCCGCGGAAATTGCTCACGAGCATCACGAAGTCGAACGCTCAAATTTGGGGCTTGGGCCTCTGGGACGACGCCTTTCACCACGTGCGGAAGGAATTCCCCGGGGTGAAGTCGTCCTCGCTGCTCGTCGATGCGGCCGCGATGGATTTCGTCCGCAAACCGGAATCGTTCGACGTGGTCGTGGCGAGCAACCTCTTCGGCGACATCCTCACCGACTTGAGCGCCGCGGTGGCCGGGAGCATCGGCTTGGCGAGCAGTGCGAACATCAACCCGACGAAGCGATTCCCGAGCATGTTCGAACCGGTCCATGGCAGCGCCCCGGACATCGCCGGCAAAGGGATCGCCAACCCGATGGCTGCGATCCTCAGCGCGGCGCTGATGCTCGATTTCTTGGGGCTGACGAACAGCGGGACCGCAGTGCGCGACGGGGTGGCGAAGGTATTGCGGAGCGGGAGCGTGAAGACGCCGGATCTCGGCGGCAAAGGGACGACGACGCAAATGGGCGACGCGGTGGTCGCGGCGGTGGGGTGAGGTCTCCCCTGTGAAGCTGAAGGCCCCTTCGCTTCCGACGCCAGACCTCACCCTCTAGCAGGGTGTTGAAAAACTCCCTGTTGCCACCCCCATGGTATCGCGCTATCCTTGTCGAATCATCGGGGGATATGCCATGCGGGGTCGGACCG
>JAYTBD010000698.1:0-3341 GCA_043737155.1 Fimbriiglobus sp.
GCTGTAATCCTTCACCCAGCCGCTCCAACAATCGGCGCAGATTTCGCCCATGATCCGCAGGCCGTCGGCCCCGTCGATCGGCGCCGCGGCGAGCGGCTTGGCGCGTTTGCCTTGCCCGCAGCCGGGCCGTTGGCAGCGGAAGCCGGTGTCAGGGCCATCGTCGATCACGGCGCTCGGCGGCGCCGCGTTCGGCACCGGCGCGCCGAGCTTGCCGAGGGCCAAGCCCATCGCGTCCCGCGGCATTTTGTCGCCGCGCTCGTCGGCGACCTTGTATCCGGTGGTCATCACCCCGATGGCCTTGGCGGTGTCGCCGAGTTTCGTGTGGCACTCGCCGAGCAGTTGGTAGACCTTCGAAAATTGCGGCGAGAGTTCCAGCGTCCGCTCGAAGGACTGAATCCCCTCCGCGAACTTGTTGTCTTCCATGAAAAGCTGGCCGAGCCGGAAGTGCCCGAGTTCGTTCTCGGGATCGTCGGTGGTCATCTTCCGAAACTGGGCGATGCGGTCGTCCAAGGCGCTCATGTCGAAATTCTCAGTGCAAAAAGTACGACCACGAAAAGCACGAACGACACGAAACAGAATGAAAGATAAACCGCCGATTATCTCTTTCGTGTTCTTCGTGCCTTTCGAGGTTCAAATTCTAACGACTCACTTCTCGCCGGGGATGATCAGCACCGGCAGATCGACGCTGGCGGTCTTCATCGTCACCGCATCGGTGCAACTCAGGCGGATGGTGTACTTGCCCGGCCGCGTCATCGGCAGCAGGAAGCGCACCGTGTAGTTCGGCAGCTTCTCGTCGAGGTCGTTGCCTTCGTGGAAGAGCGGCTTGGCCATCAGCGGTTTGGCGTTCTCGTCGAGCGGGATCATTTCGAAGCGCAGGTTCGGCTGCTTCTTCTCCGCGTCGCGCTTGAAGCCGACGGCCGTGTAATTGATAAAGATCGCTTGCCCGACGACGCCGGTGGTCGGCGCGGCGGTTTGGCCGCGTTCGTCCAAGCTGGCGTAGACGGCGACGATGCCGAAGTCGGGCGGTAGCACCTCGAACTTGCGTTCCAGCGTCTGGGTCGCCTTATCTTTGCTCGCCTTGTCGGTGACGCTCACCTTCATGGTGAACTCCCCGGCGGGGTGGTCCACGCCCAGTGTAACGAAGGCCCGCGCCGCGACGCGGTTGCCGCCGAGCGGGACGAGTTCGATCTTCTCGAACGGATCCTGCTTGAGCGTGGCTTTCCCGTTCTTGTCCACGACTTCCATGACCATCGAATAATGTACGCGGCCTTGGTCGTCGATGGTGATCCCGTCGATGTCGTAGGAAACGAAGAGGATGTCGCCGGGGATGAGCTTGCTGTTGGCCCGCGTCGGCCCGAGCACGCCGTAAGTATTGCGGACGTTGGTGATCTCGAGTTTGCCGGCGGGGGCTTGGGCGGGTGCGAGGGCCAGCATCGCGGCGGCGATCAGCGTGGACGACATAGGGTTTCCTTGCGACGGCGGAATCGGGGGCGTTGACGTTCCAACGCGCGAAGCGCGGTTTCGTTGCGGTTACTTCCCATGCTATCAGGAACGGGTGCGAAAGGCAGTCGGGGCCGGGAAGGGGATCCCGTTCACTTTTTGTCCACGCCCTTCCAGAACTCGGCGACCGGTTTGTCGTTGATGTTATTTAACGTCTTGATGTCGCGCAGGATTTTCGCGTCGCGTCCGGCATCGAAGTCGCACTTCAAAGTTTTCAGCGGCAGCCCTTTCAACGCGGACAAGTCGGTCACGGACGTATTCTCGATCGTGAGTTCATCCAGCGGCATCCCCGCGATCGTCGCGAGATCCGATACTTTCGAATTGTTGGTGTGCAGTAAACGCAGACGCATCCCACGCAACGGGGTCAAGTCGGACACCGGCGTGTTACTGCACGCGAGCTCCTGGAGCGGCACGTTCTTGAGCGGCGACAAGTCGGACACCAACGTCATATTCACGCACAGATAGTCGAGCGATAGCCCGGCGAGGGGCGTCAAATCGAGCTTCTGCCATCCGCCACCGATGTTCAGGATCTTCAGCGGCATCCCTTTGAGCGGAGACAGATCCGTTCCTTGCCAACCCCACAGACTGAGGTGTTGGAGTGGCATCCCGCGCAGCGGTGTCAGATCGCGAACTCTATCGTCGTGCAGGATCAAACGAGTCAAGGCCATGCCATTGAGCGGCGATAGATCCACGGGCGATCCCTTTTGGAAGCCCGAAGAGGAGATATCGAGTGACTGCAAGCGCGTCAGTGCGCGGATTGGGGAGATGTCGGTGACGCGATTCGTCGAGAACGACAGACCGATGACCGCGTCGTTCTTGATCGTGGGCACGATCTTGCCGTCGAATCCGGGGTTGCGTTTCTTCAACTCCTTGCGGACTTCCTCGACCTGCTCGACGGCGGGCAGGGCGGCGATCCGCCCGACGTCGGCATCGGTGAATGGGGCGACGGCGACCGGCGGCGTCTTCGCTTCGGGCGCCGGGGTCCGCGGCGGTTCCTTGATTTCAATCTTGCGGAAGTGGACGACTGTGGTTGGGTTGGCGGCGGAGTCCGAGATCGCCTGCAGGACCAAGTGCCCCCGGCTATACCGCTGCGAAGACACGGCCGTATCGAAGTCCGCCTCGGTCGCCCCGTTGACTTTGATCACAACCCGGGTACCGCTCGCGATCACTTCGAGGGTGAACCATTCCTCCGGCTGGATCGGTGATTCCTGCTTGAGGGACAGACCGGTAAGACTGCCCGTGTAGCCTTTCATAATCGATGGCAGGGGTTTGGCGGATTCGGGAAAAATCTCGGCTTCGTAACCTTCGGGCTGGAAGCCTCTCGCTTGCATGCCGAGCGAAAACGGGCTGCGGAAAAACACGCCGCTATCGCCGTCTTTGCTCACCTTCACCTCCGTGCGCAGGTGAAAATCCTTGAAGTCGTCCCGTTCGCTGAACAAGTACTGGCCCGTGTTGCTCCGGCCGACGAGGATGCCATTCTCGACGGTCCACCCGCCGGCCCGATCGGGGTGCGTCTTCCAACCGGCCAAGTCTTTGCCGTTGAAAATCGGCACCCACTCGCCGGGGTACACGGGGAGGGGCGGTTTTTTATCCGGCCGATCCCGCAACACGGCGCGGACGGTGTAATGCTCGCCGCGACGGACTTCGAACGCGAGTGGATCGTTGGAGTTGAGTACGGAATGATCGGAGAATAGCCCGCGAGTTTTGACCTCCCAGTGGAGCACGCTCCGATCCGCCGAAGCCAACGAAGAGTTGAACTGATAATGGCCCGGTCGCAGTTTGATCGTCGGTTGATCTTCCACGCCGACCCAGTCGGTCCCCGTGTTATCGTCCCGGATGGC
>JAYTBD010000699.1:0-3340 GCA_043737155.1 Fimbriiglobus sp.
GGGGAGTTTCACGGCGTCGCTGATCCAACCGCTGCTGCGGAACTTCGGCCGGAAAGTTCGGCTCGAAGGATTGACCCAAGCGGAGCGCGACACGCTGTACGCCGTGCGCGAGTTCGCCCGCTTCCGCAAGCAATTCTGGGTCTCCACCGCCATCGATTCCGGCGGCTATCTCAGTTTGCTGTTGCTCCAACAGAGCGTCCGTAACGCCCAGGCGAACTTGAAGAGCCAAGAGGAAAACTACCAACTCGGGTTGGAATTGCAGAAGGGGAACAAGAAGAGCGCCGTCGAAGTCGATGCGATTTTCCAAGGGTTGCTCGCGGCCCGGCAGCAAGTCGTCAGCGCGCAGACCTCCCTGCAAGAATCGCTCGACCGATTCAAACTCCAGTTGGGACTACCGCCGCGAATCCCCATCGAACTCGACGATTCCTTCCTTCAGCAATTCGTCTTGGTGTCGCCGGAATTGGAGAAAGTGCGCGACGAGATCACGGCGTTCGGCTTGACGCGCAACGCGGAACTCGGCGCACCCCCGGCCGTCGCCGCGTTGCAACAGAATTATGACGAGCTCGACGAACTCGCCGACAAAGTCGTTCCGTTGATCGCCGTGGCCGAAGCGGACTTGAAGCTCTGGAACGAGGACCTCGCACGGCCGGCGAACGGGAAGGATGATGCGGAACGCCGCCTCCGCGCCGCGGCGGCGTACAAGCAGCAATCGGACGAACTCGCACCGCAGCGGAAGTTGCTGGAAGCCCTGCGAGCCAAACTGAAACAACAGAGAGCGGAAGTGACCGAACCGACCCGCGAAGCCGGTTGGCGGGCGATCACACGGGCCACGACCCAGCTCGAAGCGATCATGGGGACGGTCGTCTCGGCCCAGACTCAAGCGAGGATTTATTTGATCCGGTTGCCGGACGTCGCTGTGGTGGAAGCGGAAGCGGTAGCGCGGGCCAAAGCGAATCGGCTCGATCTTCAGAACCGGCTGGCCCAAGTGACGGACGCTTGGCGGAAAGTCACGGTCGCGGCGAATCAGTTGCGGTCCGACTTCAACTTGGTCGCCAACGTGAACTTGGCCGCGGACCCCGAGGGGGGCAACCCGCTCGAATTTTCCAAGGACTTCAGCCGGTACAGCGTGGGCTTGCAACTCGACAGTCCGCTCAACCGCCTCGCGGAGCGCAACGTCTACCGCACCAGTCTGATCATCTACCAGCGCGCCCGCCGGGACTACATGGAACTCTCGGATACCATCGAAGGTCAAATCCGCAGCGACCTCCGGACGCTGAACCTCCGGCGCTTCAATTTCGAGATCGCGCGCCTATCGCTGATCACCGCCGCGCGGCAGTTGGAGAATGAACAATTGGCCCTGCGGGCGCCCGGTCAAGCGCCGGCGAACAGCGGCGATTCCACCCTGCGCGTCCTCCGCGCCCTCGATCAACTGCTCGCGGCCCGGGATCAATTGGCGGGAAGTTTCATCGGGTACGAGCAACAGCGCGTCCGACTTCTGCTAAACTTGGAAGAACTGCAACTCGACGAACGAGGGTTCCCCACCAATGCAAGCCCCAACAATTCCGGTGGCCCACCGGGTCGCCGCCCCGGCTCAAATTGAAACCGTCCCGGAGATGACCGCGCTCTCGGCCGTCAAGCCACTCCGCACGCCGGGCACCGATCGCCGCCCGCGCGGTCGGGGGCTTCGCAAGGCGAGTATTTTCCTCGCGGTCATCATCGGCTTGGGCGTCTTGGCGTGGTGGGCCTTCGCGGACATGCTGGGGGCGGACGGCGGGAAGATGCCCCTGACTGCGCAGGTGCAGCAGGGCGAGATGAAAGTCACGGTGACCGATCGAGGCGAACTCGAGAGTTTGAACTCGTTGCAAGTGACGTGCGAACTCGAAGGCGGCGGGAAGATCGTCTCGATCTTGCCGGAAGGGACACGTGTCGAGAAAGGCGATGAAGTCGCCAAGCTCGATACGGACGCACTGCAGAAGTTGATCAACGATCAAGAGATCAAGTGGGAGACGGCCGAGAGCAAAGTGAATTCGAGCCGCAGCGAAGTGGCGCTGGCCAAGAACAAAGCGCTGAGCGAAATCGCCAAGGCCGATCTCGTTCTCGTCTTGGCGGAGATCGAGCTAGAAGCCTTCGCCCACCCGAAGGGCAAGTACAAAGGCGCGCTCGACAAAGCGAAGGGGGCTTTGGAAACGGCCCGCAAGAACTTGAACGAATCGCAAGACTCGCTCGAATTCACGCGCGGGTTGGTAAAGAAGGGATTCGCTCCATTGGATCAGGTGCGGACGATCGAATTCGCCATTTTAGAACGCCGGCTGATCATGACGAGCGCCGAGGCCGATTTGTACATCTTGGAGAACTTCACGCGCAAGAAGGACCAGACCGAACTCGCTTCGAAGGCGAACGAAGCCAAGCTCGAACTGGCCCGGACCAAAGATACGCAAGCCACCGCCATCGCGAAGGCCGAGGCCGAATTGAAATCGGGGTCGAAGACGGCCGAGATCGAGAACAAGCAACTCGAGCGCCTCAAAAAGCAGATGGACCGCTGCATCGTCCGCGCCCCCACCGGCGGCATGGTGGTCTATTCGAGCGCCCGCCAATGGGACGAGAGCGCCCGCATCCGCGCCGGCGCCCAAATTTATTTCCGCCAGCCGATCTTCACCCTCCCCGACCTGACGCAGATGCTGGTGAAGATGAAGGTGCACGAGTCGATGATCAAGAAAGTCAGAATCGGGCAGACCGCCACGTTGCAACTCGAAGCCCTGCCGAACCGCGTACTCCACGGTAAAGTCCTCCGTATCGGCACGTTGCCGCAGAGCGACGGCTGGCGCGGCGGCGGGGTCAAGCAATATGAGACTGAAATTTCCATCGACGATCTGCCGTCCGATGCGGGGCTAAAACCGGGCATGAGCGCCGAGGTCAAGATCCTCATCAACACCATCGCGGATGCTTTGACGGTCCCCGTGCAAGCGGTCGCGGAGTTCGAAGGCAACTCGGTCTGCTACGTCGTGGAGTCGGGCAAGATCGAGCGCCGGGAAGTGACCGTGGGCGATAGCAACGACCAGTACATCCAGATCGTGGACGGGTTGAAGGCGGGCGAATCGGCCGCGCTCGACGCCCGCGTCCGCGCGGCCGCGCAGCTCAAAGCCGCGGGGCCGAGCGCGGTGAAGACGCCGACCACCGCCGCGAAGCCGTGAGCTGTGAGCGTGAGCCGTTGCTCGCATATCTTTGATCCCGGAGGGATCGCAGAGATTAGCCGGTGGTCGGAGACCACCGGCTAGTCGGGTGTGGTCATCGACCCCGGAGAGGTCGCAGAGTCGGGTGGTGCTACCGTCTGCGATCCCTC
>JAYTBD010000700.1:0-3340 GCA_043737155.1 Fimbriiglobus sp.
GGTCAACGCGATCCTCGCTTTCCTCATGACACGCCACCTGACCGCCCGGCGAATTCCGCACGCCCCGGCCTTCGCGGGAGAAGAAATCGTCCTGCGCGCCGAGATCACCAACCCCGCCGGGCGGACCAAATCGGTGAGCGTGATAGAGTCCGGTTCCCCGGCGTTCGCGGCCGTCTGGGTCCTCCCCCACTTCCCGGGCGGCACCTCCGTCTCGGCCACATCGCACGCCGTCTTCGCCAACCGCGGTCGCCATCCGCTTCCGCCGTTGCTGGCCCACTCGGGGTATCCATTCGGATTGCTGACGTTCCAGCGACCCTTGGCGTTGCCCGGCGAGCAATTGGTCCTCCCGCCGTTGGGCACGGTGAACGCCCGGTTGATGAAGCGGTTCCTCATGCGGGCGGGCCACGGGGACGACCGCTCGCGCCGGCCCCCGGCCCGGTACATCCCGAGCGACGGCGACGTCCGCGGCCTCCGGCCCCACCGCTATGGCGACGGCGTGCGCGACATCCACTGGAAGACTTCGGCGCGACGCGGGCAATGGATGGTCCGCGAGTACGATCAGACCGCCCCCCTCGACCTCATCGTCCTCGTCGACCCGTGGGTGCCGAGCGTGCCGACGGATCGCATCTCGCAGCGCAAGCTCGAATGGGCGCTCTCG
Organism: Fimbriiglobus sp.; assembly: GCA_043737155.1. Taxonomy (GTDB): domain Bacteria; phylum Planctomycetota; class Planctomycetia; order Gemmatales; family Gemmataceae; genus JALHQU01. The sequence goes on from JAYTBD010000700.1 coordinate 659, forward strand.
CTGGCGATGACGGCGGCGTGGGCTTGGGTCCACGAAGAAAGGCCCGGCAGCATCACGCTCGTCGTCTTCGAGGAAACCGCATCGGTGCACACGGGGCCGGGAACGCCGCTGTTCGTGCGCGAGGGCTTCTTCAAACTCGCGGGGGTCACGGGGACGCCGAACGTCGATGCCTCGGCAGCCTTCGGCGTGCAAGCCATCCGACACAAGGCGGCCCGATTGCTCATCAGCACGCGGCCGCGCAGTCCCCTCGGCGCTACAATACGCTCGGCGGGATTATCGTTGGCGGTCGTGGATCCGAGTTCGCCCGCCACGTGGTTCGCACTCCCGGCCGATGTCGCCCTGTTACCCGGCCCGCGAGACCGCCCATGATCCCGCCCCCGCCGTTGAGTCTGCCCTTCCGCATCGGCACCTATTCCACGCTGATGGTGGCCTGCCTCGCGCTCGGCTATTCCGAGTGGGATCTCGTCCCCGAGTCGATCCTGTTCACCGCGGCCGTGGTCGTCTCGTTGATCGTGTCATTTTTCTTGGAAGGTCGCATCGCACTCGGCTTAGGGAAGGCGAACCTCCTCGGCTTGGCCATCGGTATCGTCGCCATCGTTTGGCTCGCCGTGAAACTCACCCAGCCGACCACGTCCGCGCTCGCCAACCTCTCGTGGCCCGCGAACTTATTGCCGTACATGGGCCCGCTGGTGATGATCCTCATCCCCGCCAAACTCTTCCGGCCCAAGCACGTCGGCGACTGGTGGACCATGCAAGGCATCGGCCTCGCGACCGTGGTGTTGGCATCGTCGATGACCGACGATCCGTTCTTCATCGTGCTCGTCGCCTTGTACGCCGTGTGCGGGGTCTGGAGCTTGTCGCTGTTTTTCTCCAACCGCGCCAGCGGCGCGATCCCGGCGCTGCCCGGCTACGCCGTAGCCCGGCCCCAATGGCTGACCGACCCCGCGCGGCGGGGCGGCGATGGCGAGCGCGGTCTGTGGTGGCACGCCCTGCTCTGGCTCGGATTCGCCGGCGCGATCGCGCTGCCGAGCTTCTTCCTGAGCCCCCGCTCGACCGGCGAGCGTTGGGCCTTCACGAAGACGCGGTTGGAAACGGGGTACCACCCCGAAAACTCCCACGACATGAACAAGATCGGGGATCTGGAGACCAATACGGAAGTCGCGTTCGAAGTCCGGGCGACCGCCCCGGACGGCACCGCGAGGGCGGATATCGGCGCGGAGCAACTCTGGCGCGGCACGGCTTACACCGATTACGAACTCGGGAGCTGGCTCCGAAAATCGTACGCCTCGGGACACAGTTCGCGCTTCCGCGTCGCCCAGCCGCCCGAGGGGTACCGACCGCCGCCGTTGGGTCCGGATCAGTACGATCTCGAATTCCGCGGCAGCGAGAAAGTCGCGGGCGCGGTGCTTTCGTCGCCGCTGCACTGGGTCGCGGATCGGGACTCCCCGATCTCGACGCTCGCCTCGGGTACCCCGGTCGGTTGGTCCGCGTTCTACGACGGGTCGTTCATCGCGCCGAAGTTCACGGGGCGGAGCAACGAGCACTACTTCCAACGGACGCGGGTCCCGGCCGAACCGGGGCTGGGCTCGCCGATGGAGCCGACCGTGCCGATCGCCGCCGAATCCTCCGATCCCCAGAGAATCACCCTGACGCACATGCGGATCCCGAAGATCCGCGAATGGGCGGTCGAACTGCTGAAGAAGTGCGTGGCAAGCGCCAAGTTGCCGGAGGCCGTGATCGACAGCGCGGATCGCCGCGGCGGCTTCGTGATTCGGACGGAGTACCACGAGCGCGTGGCGCGCGTCTTCTGCGATTACTTCCTCCAGGCCGGGGATTTCGAATACACGACGAAGCTGCGCCGCATCGACAAACGCAGCGACCCCATCGAAGACTTCCTCTGGAACGCCAAGGCCGGGCACTGCGAGCGGTTCGCCTCCGGGCTCGCGCTCGCGCTCCGCGCGTTGGGGATCCCGTGCCAATTCGTCGTCGGTTTCAAGGGATACGAGTCGACCGAGGACGGTCGGATGCTCATCCGCCAAGAGCACGCCCACGCTTGGGTCGAGGTGCTCATCCCGCGCGATGCCCCGGCCGATTATCCGTTCCAGAACCCCGACAACGCCAAAGCCGACCGCGTGTACCACTGGCTCAATCTCGACCCGACCCCCGGCACGCTGGCCGCGCCGCCCGTCGCCGGCAACTGGTTCGACAACGCGCGTCAAAAGGGCGTGACCTTCGTCAGCGATTTCATCATCGGTTACAACCCGGCCAAGCGACGACAGGCGGTCGAAAGTATCAAAGACGGACTCTTGGAATGGACGCTCTACCTCGCCTGCGTCGTGTTCGCGGCGGTGCTGATCGTCGCTCTGCGCCGTCGCCTCAACCGCCGTGCCGTTGCAGTGCTCCAGGACGAAACTCCCGACTTGCTGTGGTACGGGCAATTCCTCGCCGCGCTGCGCCCATTCGGGTTGCGGCCCGCGCCGGGTCAAACGCCGAAAGAGTTCGCCGACCGGGCCGGCGCCGCGCTGGGGACGATGGCGGCCGCGATCTCGGCGGTCCCCGCGTTTGTGACTTCCAAACTCTACCGCGTTCGCTACGCTGGTTCGGCACTCACCCCGGCCGAGGAATCCGAAATCCTCGCGGCGGTGGCCTCGCTCCGAACGGCTTTGACTTCCGTCCCTCCCC
>JAYTBD010000701.1:0-8153 GCA_043737155.1 Fimbriiglobus sp.
GTCCAGCACGACGAATACGGCATCGGCCAGATCACCGATGTGAGCGGCTTCGGAGCCTTGCGACGCATCAAGATCCGCTTCCCCGCCGCCGGGGAGAAGACGTTCGTCGCGGACAAAGTGAAGCTGAAAGTCGTCCAGCGCAAGTGAGTCGGTAAAGAGGATTCACCACAGAGTCACAGAGGACACAGAGAAGGAGAGGATGATCCGGAGAAGTGGTGAAGCCTTTTCGCCGGTGTTTTTATTCCTTCTCTGTGTCCTCTGTGACTCTGCGGTGAATCGTGTCTTCCTCCATATGAGCAACTACTATGTTCACGCTCTCCGCGTTCGCCGATGAAATCTCCCCCGATCCGCTCGAGCAGATCGCGGTGTTGAGAGCCTGCCGGGTGCGCTTCATCGAGTTTCGCTCCATCGACAAAACTAACGTCCTCAAGCTGAGCGATGGCCGCTTGCGCGAATTCAAGTCGATGCTCGACGGCGAAGGGATGAAGCTTTCCGCAATCGGGTCACCGGTAGGGAAGATCGCCATCGACACCCCGTTCGAACCGCACCTCGATCTGTTGAATCGGGCCATCGAAGTCGCCGCGATGTTCGGCACTCCGAACATCCGCATCTTCAGCTACTATCCGCCCGCGGACAATTGGAACGGCGATTGGTCACCGCACCGCGATGAGGTCCTGCGTCGGATGCGGGTGAAAGCGGAGATCGCGGCGAAAGCCGGCGTCGTTCTATTCCACGAGAACGAGCATCGCATCTACGGCGACTCCCCGGACCGCGTCGCCGATATTTTCAAGTCGGTGCAGTCGCCGGCGCTGCGGGCCGCCTACGACGCCGCCAATTGGGTCTTCTGCGGGTACGATCCCGTCGACGGATGGAACCGAACCAAAGAGTTCACGACGCACTTTCACATCAAAGACTGGAAGAAGCCGCGCGGCGAAGAGGGCCACGGGCACGGCGTCATCCCCGGCACCGGCGATGGGCAAGTCGCCGTGAGCATCCGCGAAGCGGCGCGGCGCGGTTACAAGGGATTCGCCGTCATGGAACCGCACCTCCGCGGTGGCGGGCCGACCGGCGGGGTCACGGGGCCGGACTTGTTCCCCTACGCCGTGCAAGCGTTCCGCCAAATCCTCGCCGACTGCGGAGCGATCGAAGGCTGATGCTCAACGTCCATTTGCGCTTCACCGACGCCGCGACCAAACGCCCGCTCCCCGTGCGGCTGCGCATTACCGGGCCGACCGGCGGGACCTTCACCCCGTTGGGGCGCCTGCCGATCTTCCCGTGCGGTCGCGGCGAAGAAGTCGGCGGGCACGTCCGCATCGGCGGCGAAAACTTCGCCTACATCGACGGTGGTTGTGAAGTGCCGCTTCCCGCCGGGGTGCCCCTGCGGATCCGCGCGAGTCACGGTCCGGAGTACGTTCTCCTCGATCGAACCGTAACTCTAAAACCCGGCCAAATGGCCCTGCGTTTCGAGATGACTCGTTGGCCCGATTCGGAATGGGACGGCTGGCTGCGCGGCGATGCGCGGGCCCATTTTCTCTCGCCCTACGCCGCGGCGCTCGAAGGCGCGGCGGAAGGACTCGACCTCGTCCAAGTGCTGGCGCGCTCCTCGTCGGTGCTGGCGCGCGACGGCAACACTTATCCGATCCTCAGCAACATTTGCGAGTTCAGTGGCCAGTCACCCGCCTTGACCGCGCACGAATGCGAAGTCTTCGTCAACACGCTGAACACTCACCCGATGCTCGGCACGCTCGCGTTGTTGCACAGCCATCGCATCGTCCATCCGCTGGCCTTCGGCGGCTCGGAGAGCGCCGACGACTGGAGCCTCTGCGATTGGGCCGACCAGTGCCATCGCAAGAACGGCTTGGTCGTATGGGTCGACGCGTTCCGACCGGAGGCGGGACTACTCGGGGGCGAAGCGCTAGTTGCGGCAATCCTCGGCAAGATCGACGCCATCGAGTTCGATCCGGCGCCGCGCTCGCAACCGTTTCTGCCGTGGGTTTATCGACTTTGGAACGCCGGTTTTCCGATCCCACTCGCGGGCGGCAGTGGCAAAGACAGCAATCGGATACCGCTCGGCGCGATGCGAACGTATGCCATGTCGGCCCCGGATCAATCGGGATGGATCGAGTCTGTGCGGGCCGGTCGCACCTTCATCACCAACGGACCGCTGCTGCAACTCACCATCGTAGAGGGAGTCGCGAAAGTCCGCGCCGAGAGCGCATCCGCATTCGAGAAGCTCGACCTCGTTCGGAATGGCCGCGTGATCGCAACAACCCCCGCACGATGCGAGGTGCGCTCGAGCGCCGAACTCGAAGTGCGAATCGCGGCGGACACCACCGGGTGGATCGCGGCGCGTTGTATCGGAGGGGCCGAGTCCGCTCTTTACCCCGGCGCGCCGGTGTTCGCACATACCTCGCCGATCCTACTCGACGGAAAAGGCGACAACCCCGAACGAGCGTCGGCGGTCGGCGCGCTCCGAGAATGCTTGACCGACACGCGAAGCTGGATCGAAGCCGAAGGTCGCTTCGCCATGGAGAAGGCCAAAGCACATTTGCTGGCGGGATTGCAGAAGGCGGATACTGCTCTCGATCCAAGCGACGTTCTGTCGCCCGCACCGACTTGAACGGCTGCGAAATCGTTGCGCTTTTACGCCGCTGCCCGAAACCGCCGCTCTATACTTCTCCGACCCCGTTCATTTCCGGCGCCGAGTTTCGCAACCATGCCCGACTCGCTCATCGGCGTCCTCTATCAAAGCTGGCTCCAGCCCGACGGATCGTTTCGACTCGAGTTCCTCTCGGAAGGAGCCGAGGAGTTGTTGGAAGCGACGGCCGATGAGACCATCGCGAGCCTGCTCGATCGGACGTTCCCACTACTCGGCGTCGATCCGGACGAGTTCTACCGGCGCTTCGAGGAGTCCGCGTCGAATCACCTCCCTTGGCGAGAGGAATTCGGCTACGTCGGGCCGAAGTCCGGGACGGCCCGCTGGTTCCGCGCTCAGGATTTCCCGCGCCGCACGGCGGACGGTGTCCCGTTCTTTTCGGGGGTGATGATCGACATCACCGAACTGAAGCGCGTCGAAGAGAATAGCCGGCGGGCCTACCAACAACTTTCCGCTCACATCTCCAACACCCCCTTGGCCGTGGTGGAATGGGATCGGGACGCCGTCATCCGGCGCTGGTCCGGCCTCGCGGAAAGCATGTTCGGGTGGACCTCCGACGAGGTTCTCGGACGATCCGTTCACGACCTCGATTTCATCCACGCCGACGACGCCGACCGCGTTCGCGGCGTCTTCGGGGAACTCCTCGGACAAACCGTTTCGGGCAATGTTTGCCGCAATCGAAATCTCCACAAATCGGGCCGCGTCGTGCATTGCCTCTGGCACAACTCGATCCACCACGACGCCGAGGGACGCGTGGATTCCGTGCTGTCGCTGGCCCAAGATCTGACCGAGCAGGTCGCGATCGAGGAGGAACTCTATTTGAGCGAAGAGCGATTGCGCAGCTCGTTGCACTTCGCCGGGATGCTCAGTTGGGATTACGACGTCCGCAAACAATCGATGGTCTATTCGCGGGATGTACGCGAGTTCTTCGGTACGCCCGAATTGCCGCCGGGGGCCGACCTCGAGTTCGGCGTGATCCATCCCGAAGACCGCGAACGGATGCGGGAACAAGTCCGAATCGCCGAGGCGATACAGTCCGATTACCGGCTCGAATACCGGGGGGCCGCACCCGGACCGGACGGTCGGACCCAGTGGTTCTCCTCGCGGGGTTCGTTCGTGACCACCGCCGACGGCGAGGTCGTCCGCAGCATCGGCGTCTCGGCGAACATCACCGGCCGCAAGCAGGCGGAACTTCGCCGCGCCGCCATGGACAACGAACTCCGCGAGGCCCGCCACTTCGAGAGCCTCGGACTCTTGGCCGGGGGCATCGCACACGACTTCAACAACCTGCTCACGATCATCCTCGGCAACGCTGGCGTCGTCAAAATCCTAGCGGCGCCGGACGATCCCTTCGTCAAGAATTTGGACGAAATCGATACCGCTTGCCAACGCGCGGCCGACTTGTGCAATCAAATTACGGCCTACGCCGGGGTCGGTCGGTTGCTCGCGGCGGAACTGGATATCAACGCCCTCTTGCGAGATGCGGAGGACGGCTTCCGCGCTTTGATCGGGCCCCGGGCCACCCTCGACTGGCACTTGGATTCCGAGCCGTGCCGTGTGATCGGGGAAGCCCGTCAACTGAAACAAGCCGTCGGCAATATCCTCGCGAATGCGTCCGAGGCGATGGGCGAGCAGTCCGGAACCATCGCAATTCACACGGGCCGCACACGATTCAAGACCCCTCCCGTCGGCTTCACCCCGGCCGTTGCAGCTGGCGACTACATCTCGATCCGCATCGTCGATTCCGGACCGGGTATGCCCGACGCGGTGAAGGCCCGCGCATTCGAGGCGTTCTTCTCTTCCAAATTCACGGGTCGCGGCCTCGGCTTGGCCGCGGTGTCCGGAATCGTACGGTCGCACAAAGGCAGCGCACGAATCCTGAGCCAGCCCGGCGCGAGGACGACTGTGGAACTGCTCCTGCCGGCGATAGCCGGGGTTCCCGCCGAAAAGTCCGCTGGGTCCGCGCCGACCAACCGCTCGTTAGGGAACATTCTCGTCGTGGACGATGACGCCAACATCCGCGAGTTGATTTGCTCGGTGCTGGAAGACGATGGGTACACCGTGGTAGCCGCGGCCAACGGGCGGGACGCGGAAGAACTCTTCGATCGCGATCCCGCCGGGTTCCGGCTCGCGATCGTCGACCTCGTGATGCCCGGCATCGACGGGCACGAATTGATCCGCCGGATACGGCTCAAGGTCAACGCCTTACCGGCGCTCGTGGTGAGCGGTTACGCCGAGCGCGAAATGCCGAAGGAACTCATGGACTCGGGCCCCACACACGTACTGCCGAAACCATTTCGATTGGAGCAACTGACCGCGGCCGTCCAGCTCATCACTTCTTCAACGCCGCCCGCGTGAAAGCATCGGCAGGAAAGCTCGGATTCAACTTCACATCGCGGTAGAAGTACGAGCCGACCAATGCACTGTCGGCGCGGTGCAACTCGGCGCCCAACTGCAACCATGTGCGCGTGTCGAAGTAGAGCGTGATGGTCCGAAACGAATCGGCGCGGTTGTCGTCCCCGATGCGCGGGTTCGCTTCCCCCGCGGCGAAGGCGTCGAGTTCATCCACGGCGCAAAGCCGTTGGAGAATGTGGCATTCGCGATCGCCCGCGGCGGCGACGGCACGGGTGCCGAGGTACTTCCACCGCAAACTCCCCCGGGCCTCGGCCGCGGTCCAAACTTTCAAAGCGCGCTTGATACTGTGGAAGAATCCGAATTCCTCGATGGTGTAGCGCGCCGAGTTCCGCGCCGTGGTACCCCGCGGGTCGGCCTCCAACACGATCCCCAACCGGCGCGACCGCGCCAGCAACTTGCCGCCGTTTTCCCCGGCCGCGAACAGCGTCCGGTCGGCCAACCCGCCGCCCTGTTGCCACTGCATCTGCACGGCGTACGGTTTCTCGCGGTAGTCCACCCGGATCACCTCGGCGGGGCGGAGCACATCGCCGATGCGCTCGCGCTTGTGGAACGTCGCCGAGTAACCCGCGACGACTTCCTTGTCATCTTCGGGCGCGGTCAACAAGTAGCGTTTGGCCGCGAGATTCAACATGCGGATCGGATCGGTGCGCGCGGCCCGCGCGAACTCGGCGTCGTCCGGCAACGGTTCCGCATCGAACTTCAGTTCGGGTTCATCCAAGATCGCGGTGGAAGCGCTCGGCACGGCGGGGCTGGCGCAAAGGCAAATGCCGGCCACCGCCAGCGTCGTCAGAAAGCGGTGCAGCATGGGGCGGAACCTGCGGCGGAAATGCGGAAACCTCGGTCTCATGGCATCGGCAATCCCGGGTTCGGGTGAGCATTCTACGCTTCGGGAATGCCGGAGACGCATCGGTGCCGCCACCGCGATCCGGCAAAGTCAGCCCAGTGTTTCACCGGCCGGCGCGTTCGAGCAGATCCCGCGTCGCGGCCGTCGGGCCCAGCGGCGAGCCGAAGATCGCGGTCCCGGCGACGAACACATCCGCCCCGGCTCCGCTCGCCGAGAGGATCGTGCGGGCGTCGATGCCGCCGTCGACTTCGAGTTCGCAGCGCGGGTTCGAGCGCGCGATCAGCTTCCGCAGGTGCCGGATGCGGTCGTCGCTCTCGGGGATGTACGCCTGCCCGCCGAAGCCGGGGAAGACCGTCATGCACAGGGTCAAGTCGATGTCCGGCAAATACGGTTCGATCCGCTCGAGGGGGTAGTCGGGATTGAACGCGAGGCCGACTTTCTTGCCGAGGCCGCGGATCTGTTGGAGCAGCGGCACCGGATCTGGCTGGACTTCCAAATGGAAGATGATCGAATCGGCCCCGGCGTGGACGAATCCGTCGACGAAGCGCATCGGATCGTCGACCATCAGGTGGACTTCGAGCGGTAACTTGGTGATCGGTCGCAAGCCTTTGACGACGACCGAACCCATGCTGAGGTTGGGCACGAAGTGCCCGTCCATCACGTCGATGTGGATGCGGTCCGCGCCCCCGGCTTCGGCGAGTTTCACCAGTTCGCCCAAGCGGCTGAAGTCGGCGGCGAGGACGGACGGAGCGATCGAAGGCATGGCGGAGTTCCGGGGCGGTGCGGGCCCGCCATTCTACTTTTCGCCGGCGTTCAAGAACACGTCCATTTGCTGGCCGACGTAGAGCGATTGCCCCTTGGCGTCGATGGAGTAGATCACCTGCAGCACGCGCGTATCGACGCGCTCGGTGTTGGCCCCGGTCAGCGAACGCTTCGGAATCACGTACGGTTCGACGCGGACGAACGTCAGTGCGAACTCGGCGTCCGGATTGCCGCGAGGCTTGGCGACGCCGACGAGGTTCGGCCGGAATCGCACGATGTCGTTCTCGTCGATGTCGACGCGGACGTGCAACTTGCCGACGTACCCGAGGACGATCAGCGCTTGGCCCGCGGCGGTGCCAACGTACTCGCCGGGCCGGATGCTCACCTGCAGGACTTTGTACTTCACCCCCGCATCGTCGGGAACTTCGACCCCGTCGGTCCCGATCTTCCAACGGGCGCGCGGGGCTTTGGCCGTGAGCCGCGTCAAGTCGACTTCGGTCTGCTTCCGCTGCGAGATGGTCTGAGCGAGCGCCGCTCCGGCAATCTCCAAATCGGGCGCCCACGTCCCCGCTTCCCAAAGTTTGAAGTCGGCCTTGGTCTTGGCGAGCTGCGCTTTGGCCAACTCCCACCCCATCAGCCGCTTATCCACTTCTTCCTCGGAGACCGAATTCGTGTTCGTCTTGGCGATGCGGTTCACGCGGTCGTACTGCTGCGACAAGTCGCGCAGGTTCACTTCGGCTTCGAGCACCTTCGCATCGTAAATGGGCCGTTCTTCCCGCCGCGGCGCATCTTTCAATTTCTTGACGGTCGCTTCAGCGCTCGCCTGCATCGACTTCCGGACTTCCAACTCGGCGCGTTGGAATCGGTCGTCGAGTTCGAAGAGCCGCTGATCGGCTTCGACCAAATCGCCGACCTTCACGAAAACCCGGGACACCACCCCAGGCACATGCGACCCGACGGCGATATTCTCCGTCTCCGGTTCGACGATCCCCGCCCCGGCCAATTGCTTGAGGTACGGCGACTTGCCCGGCTCGATCGGCGGCGACACCGGGTCGGGCTTCTGCTGGGCTTTGGTCATCTGGAACACGGCGAACAGCAAAGTGCACACCGCGACCGCCGGCAAGATGTAGCGCGTGAACATGGAAGCATTCCTTGTTAGCAGGTCGCGCCGGCGTCGGCGGCGAATCGGGTACCCGAGGATCGAACGAAATTCTGTTTCCCTTATTGCAGCCGTCTTGCAGCGTCCGGCTACTGACAGTCAGCTCTCAAATCGCACCGGCTTTTCTTCGCCCCGGCGGGGCCGACTTACTTAGCCCAGGGCGGAAGCCCTGGGTACGAGACAACCTGTCTTCCGCCCTGAAGGGGCCGGCGTGGTTCGCGGGCCGGAAGCTGGCCCTTTCAGGGCAGAAATCATTCGATGCCGATACCCAGGGTTTCCACCCTGGGCTAAGTAAGTCGGCCCCGCCGGGGCGAAGA
>JAYTBD010000702.1:0-3311 GCA_043737155.1 Fimbriiglobus sp.
TGGGCGGGTCCATCGCCAATCCGCGCTGGAAGGAACTCCTCGATTCCCTCGGTGTCTTCGCCCCCCATTCCAAAGCGCTGACCCGCGACCGGCTGTTGCGTTTGCTCGCCACGGTCGGCGCCGAACCCGACGCGTGGCCGATCTGGCAAGCCGCTATCGCGCGGTTGGATCTGCGCTTCTTAAAGGGGGACTTCTCCCAAGCATCCGAGTGGACGATCCTCGACCGGGCACGCCAGCGCGCGACGCGCGGTCCCGGCGGTGAAACGCCCTTTCCCACGGCGCTCACGGCGAAGCTCGAAGCGGGCCTGACGATCCAGCGCTGGATGACCCGGCCGACGCCGGACGATCCGGCGCCGAGCATCCACGCGGCGTTCGCCATCCTCGGGTGTTCGATCCCGGCCGCACTGCGGACGATCTTCCATTCGGCATTCGGCGCGCCCACCGTCGGCCGCGACTTGGCGAAAGTCGAACGCTTCGCCAAGGTTTTCCTCGCGCTTTACCCCGTCGACACCGATGCGGATGCGGCCATCGCCGCGTGGCAGGCCCTCGCGGGTACGGTGCCCCAATCCCAGCGCGAGAGTTTGCTCGGTTACTTCTGGACCCGCATGATGCCCGGCGAGCCGCGCGAAACGAGGTTGGCCCGACCCCTCGCCAAGCCCGCCCACCCGGAAGCGACCCTCCGCGTTTGGAAGCTCGAAGCGCTCCTGTACGCCGGGATTATCGGGTTCGTGTCCCTGCTCCTCGCCGCCCTTCTGCTAATCTGGTAGGAACACCATCCACCGGCATCGGTGACCGCACGCATGAACGCGCTGATCTCGTTTTTCAACAAGCCGCTCTCGCTGAGTTGGTCGGCGCACCCCACCAACTGGCTGGCCATCCTCCTGCTGGTGGCTACCGCCGCCGCCATCGCCGCGCTGACGGTGTGGACCTACTCCGGGCAACTGGCCGGGAACCGCCGACGCATCCTGGCGCTCATCGCTTTGCGCTTGCTCGCGCTGCTCGTGATCCTGCTCACGGCTTTGCGACCGGCTTACCCCGTCGATGAACAACCGAAGATCCGCACCCAGTTGCTCATCGGCGTCGATATCTCCGAGAGCATGAGCGTCCGCGACGAGGTCGGCAATTCGACCCGCATCGACGCCGTGCGCCGCACCCTCGACAGTTGCCAGCCGACCCTCGATGCGCTGCAAGCCGAGCAGAATATGACCGTGACGCTGTACGGCTTCGGCGCTTCGGCATTCACCGAGGCCACCGGCGCCTACGACCCCGCGGCGCCGGCGAATGCGCAGCAGTCCGATTACCGGCAGTATCTGTCGAAGACGTTGGAAAAGTGGCAGGGGCAGAAGTTCGTCCGCGGTCACATCCTCATCGGCGACGGGGCCGAGAACGCCGCCGGTACTTCGGCGCTCGCCGACGCCGGCGCTTGGCGGCGCACCGCGCCGATCCAAACCTTCGTCGTCGGCACGACCACGCCGCCGGGGGCCGTGCGCGACGTCGCCATCGCCGATGCCCGCCTCGATCCCGACCCGGTCGCCATCAAGAACGACGTGACGCTCCGGGCCAAGGTGAACGCCTTCGGTTTCGGCGGTTCCACAGTGTCCGTCAAAGTGCAGTACGACTTGGGCAAAGGTTACCAAGATGTGTTGATCGAACGGGTGAAGCTGAGCAAGGACAAGGACAACAACATCGAATTGAAATTGAAAGCCCCCGATCAACTGCCGGAGGACGAGAACAAACAGCCGCGGAAGCAGATCAAGGTCCGCGTCGAGATCCCGATCGCGGATGTGCCCGGCGACATCAACCCCGCGAACAACGTCCTCGAAACGTACATGAACCTGACCAAGGAAGGCCTGCGCGTCCTGATCGTCGACCGCTACCGCTACGAGTACGCCCGGCTGCTCGACGCCCTCGCGGCCGATCCGCGCATCGACGTCCGCAAGGTCGACCTCCAGACCGACGAAGGCGGCGCCGGACTCGCCGAGGCGTTCGACTTCGACGACAAAGCCTACGACGTGATGATCCTCGGCAACATCTCGGCCAGCCAACTCGCGGCCATCGATCCGAAGATCCCCGGCCGCATCGCCGAGCGCGTCGTCAAGAAGGGGATGGGTTTCATGATGATCGGCGGCCACAGGACGTTCTCGGGCCGGCCGGAGGATCCCAAGTCGGGTTGGCGCGGCATTAAGGAACTCGAGGCGATCCTCCCCGTGTACCTCAACGACGGCCCTCCCGGTCTGCCGGCGGACTTCTTCGACCGGGAGAAAGGCCGCTACCAGTTCGTCGTCAACCCGCGCTTCGCCGACGACTTCCTCGTGAAGATCGGCGGCAGCCGGGCCGAGTCGGACGAACTTTGGGACAAGCTCAACTTCAGCCCCGCGTCGAACCGCAGCGTCGGCCGGTTCCGCTTCACCGGCGTTAGCAACATCGGCACGCCAACCCCGACCGCCACCACCTACGCTTGGACCACCAGCGCCGATGCGCTGGTCCGCAACTCGGACGGCAAAGGTCTCGCGCCGCTGCTCGTCGGCCACCAGATCGGCGACAGCAACCGCGGCCGCGTGCTCGTCTTCGGCGCTCAGGACACCATGCTCTGGCAATTCTACGGCCAGCCGAAGAACCAAGACGGCAACCAAATCCACTCGCGGTTCTGGCGGCAACTCGTGCTCTGGCTCGCCCACCAAGATACGGACGAAAGTACCGTCACGGCCCGGCCGTCGTTCCCGCGCTTGGCCGTCGGCAGCAAGCAGGAGGTGAAGTTCGCCATCCGCGGGCAGAACGGCGCCGCCGTGGTCAATCCGACCTTCGACGTCACGGTCTTCGCGCCCGGCGATGCCATCGGCAAGAAGGTCGACGTGGAAGCCGATCCCGCGGGCGGATCGATCCTCAACTACAACCCGGGTGCGGCCGGGGAGTACACGGTGAAGGTCACGGCCTCCGGCAAGACGGCGAAGGGCGAGGACGTGAAGGGGGATGCTTCGGCGAAGTTCATCGGCTACCCGGAGACGGCCGAAGAGATGATCCGCACCGCCGCCGATCCGGACTTCATGGCGAAGGTCGCCGCGGCCAGCGGGGGCAAAGCTTACCGCCTCGATGAATTGCCGGGCTTCTTAAAGGAACTCCGCGGCCAACCGCTCGACAACGTGAAGCCGAAGCAGAAGTACCTGCCGAACTGGGATCGCAAGTCGTCCGAAGGTTTCCTACCGACGTGGCTCGCGATCTTCGCCGGGCTGCTGGTCGCCGAGTGGGCCTTGCGACGCTATTGGGGGATGGTGTGAAGTGTCACCGTTCCACTCCGTGCGTCGGGAGCGATT
>JAYTBD010000703.1:0-3310 GCA_043737155.1 Fimbriiglobus sp.
AAAAGCGTCTTCACCGGTTCCGTGGACGGATCGGTGCGTCTTTGGGACGTTGGCACTGGCAAAACGCTGCGCGTTTTCCAATATCCACCTGAACATTACTCACCGGTGGCTTACGCCCGCGACGGCAAACATTTCCTCGTCAAATCCATGGATAACAAGGGACGGAGAATTGTTGAATTTGTGGAAACAGCAACGGGCAAGACTATTCGCACTATTTACACAAACCAATACGACCTGCACCTGTTGGTACTGAGCGACGACGGGAAAAGGGCCATCGCCGGTGATTTGGAAGTGCTGAATGTATTCGACACCGACTCGGGCGAGCTCCTGAAAACCTTCGAAGGCAAAAGCTGTAGCTCGGCCGTTTTTAGCTCCGACGGAAAAAGCGTGTTGGCCAGTACGGACGATGGGAACCCCCGCAACTGGGATCTCAAATCTGGTGATGTCACATGGGAATTGAAAGGCGCTAACACGGGTGCGGTGGCGCTCAGCCCGGATGGCAAAACCTTGCTGACCTATGGTCGTGGATCGACTGTCCGACTTTGGGATGTTGCAACAAAAAAGGAAATCCAAAAGTTCAATGGTCACAGTTTGGTGAATTCCATGGGCTTCAGCCCCGATGGGAAGCGGATCGTCACGGGCGATTCGGATTACAAAGCGCGTATCTTCGACGTCGCTTCCGGCAAATTACTCCACACGTTCAAGGGTCATAACCACTGGGTGAATGCGGTCGCGTTCAGCCCCGATGGCAAAAGCATCCTCACCGGCTCCGAAGATAGGACCGCCCGCCTCTGGGACATCGCGACCGGGTCGGTCACGCAATCCTTTGAGCAGGCCAATTCGATCGGATCGCTGGCCCTCAGTCCGAATGGCCGAGAGTTGCTCGTCGGGTGTACCGATTCCACCATCCGCTTGTGGGATTTCCAACTCGGTTACCCACTACCCCAATTGGAAGAGCAAGATTATCCGGCGGTCTATTTTCCCGATGGCGGGCGCATTCTGTCTGCTACGGGCCCTTTCGATCTCGCGACTCGGAAAGAAATCCCGCCCTTCCGGAATCGGCAAGACCTGAAGAACCAACTCATGAGTACGAACGGCATATCGCTCAGCCCGGATGGCAAACGGGTCATTTCCGGCTGCTGCGGGAAATTTGTGTACATCGGGGATGTTGCCCAAAGTCGGACCGTCCGAACCCTCGAAGGACACTCGGGGATGATTCGAGCCGTGGCTTACAGCCCGGATGGGAACAACGTGCTCACCGGATCGGACGATCATACGGCGCGGTTATGGAATTCCCGGTCGGGCCAGAGCTTCCGAGTTTTCAAAGGTCACGAAGGCGAGGTGGCCTCGGTGGCTTACACTTCGGATCGGAAAAGGATTCTGACCGGCTCGTGGGATGGCACTGCCCGTCTTTGGAACACCGAGACCGGTCAGTCGATCCTAGCATTCAAAGGCCATACGCAAGCGGTCAATGCCGTCTGCCCCAGCCCCGATGCAAAATCGGTCCTCACCGGCTCCCGGGACGGCACCGCCCGGCTCTGGAACATGGCCACCGGCGAATCGATCCGCACTTTCAGTGGTCACTCGGAATCGATCACATCGGTTCTCTTCGCACGGAAGGGGAAAGCGATCATCACCGGATCGTCCGACGGCACGGTCCGCGTCTGGAACGCCGAGACGGGTCGTGAAGTGTTTGGGTTCATCACCGCCGGAAAAGATTGGTTGGCGTGGACGCCCGAAGGCTATTACTCCACGTCCTATCTCGGTGAGAAGTTGATCGCTTGGAAATCCGCGGACGACAAGGATCCGCGCGGATACCGGGTCGAGACCCCGGACCTGCTCGACAAGAAGTACCATCGCTACGATCTTTTCGCGCACCTGTTCACCGAACTCGACTCGGCGAAGGCTTTGGGCAAAGCGAACAAATTGGCGAAATGAGACTCGGACCGCTCACGTCCTCCGCGATGTAATATCTTTGGTCGTGCCGTGTTGTTCTTCCACAAGGTGAGCCGTGGCTGCGGGGGCGTCCGCGGATGAACTCGACGACTGGGTGCTGGCCACGGCCCCGCGCGCGACCGCCTATGCGCGGTCGCTGTTGGGGAACGCCCACGAAGCCGAGGACATGGTGCAGGATTGCTACTGCCGGCTGATCGCCAAAGCGGGCACCTACGATTTGAAACGCGATGGCCTGAAACTATTATTCACCGCCATCAGCAACGCTTGCATCAATTTGCGCGTCCGCCGGAAACCGGTCTTCAGCTTGACGCGACCCGATGCGGCCGGGGACGAGCGAACCGAAGACCCCGCCGATGCCCGGGCCGTTTCGCCCGCCGATTTCGCCGTGGGGAATGAACTGCACGAAGCCATCGCACGGGGTTTGCGAATCTTGCCGACTCAACAGCGGGCGGCGGTGGAATTGAAATCGTTCGGCTACTCGCAAGCCGAGATCGCGGAGATGCTCGGCATCACCGCGAGCAACGCCGGGGTACTCGTCCACCGTGCCCGACAAACATTGGCCCAATACTTGGCCCCCTATTTGGCGGAAGGATCATGAGCGCCCCCGACGAGCACCCGGTCGACCGAGCCGTGCGCGAGCACCTCGAGCGCGAAGCCGCGACGGTGAACGCCCACTCGATGTTGGCGAAGGTGCGCGCCCGCTCCCCGGCCCCGGTCAACGTGCGCAGCCTCACGCGCCGGGCGTGGCTGCGCGGCGCCGCCATCGGCACCGGTGGGGCTATCGCCGCGGGTGCGGGGTTGTACTTCGTCCTCGGCGGCGAGGGCCCTGTCGAACCGAAGCTGCTCAGCGCGGCGGAGTGGATCCAAGAAGCCAAGACCGCCCACGAGATCGAGAAGACCGACCGCAGCTACGACGTGGTCGCCGATTGGGAAGTTACCCCATTCCAGAAGCGGTTCCCCTTCCGGCCCATCGCTAAGAGAGCCAAGCTCTGGACGCGCGGGGATCAGTTCTTCGTCGAATCGAACTTCGCCGACGGCTTGCCGGTGAAATGGGGCCAAGAGAAATCGGGCCGCGTGTGGATCCTGCCGAGGCCGGATCGGGTGCTCGTCTACGAGCCGGATGATCTGGCCGAACCGCTGGCCCGATTCTGCGAAATGATGAGTCTTCGCCTCGTTAGCACGCTCGCCGACTTGCTGAATCAATTCGATTTGAAGCGGACGAACACCGGCCCGGACGAACCGATCCGCATCGAGGCGAACCCGCGCGGCAATCCGAACAGCTTACTCCCGCGATTGTCGAGGGTGCTGATCGAACTCGATCCGAAATCGAAGGTCGTACGGAAGGCGGTGCTGA
>JAYTBD010000704.1:0-3305 GCA_043737155.1 Fimbriiglobus sp.
TCTTCGTGATCCGATGTGCCGTTTGCTCACTCGGTTGTCGTCGCGCAATCGATCCGCGAAATCACCGAAGCGACCGAGCATCCACGCAGGAAGGCCAGCGCCGTGATAGCCTGCATCAGGCGGCGTTCGGCTTGGCCCCGCGGCCGTGTCCCTTTGGCCGCCGCCAGTAGCGTAGCTCGTTCGGTTTCAGGAAGCCCCTCGAAACTGGGTTCCATACTGGGGCCTATTCCAGTTGTTGACCCAATCGTTCGAGTTCTTTCTTCGAGAAGGGGGTACCGGACATGTTGATCGCCCTCCGAGTTCGCCGCCATGGGCGGTGGTGTTGATGAGTCCGCTTTGTCGCGCGAGCAGGGTGAAAAGGGCCGCGAAAAAAACTCTCCGATTTCAAAAACATCGCGCACGGTAGACTCTGAGACCTCGCGGTCGGCTCGTGCGAGCCCTGCGTCCATCCGCCGAATTATCCGTTCCGAGTGACCCAACGAGGCGATCATTTCGCCGAACTCACCACCGCCGAGATGTTCGGTTACGACGCGGACATTGATCCCAGACCTTGGTCACGGTTTTCCTGATTTCACTTTCCTCCGATAGACATTCTCGGTTCGCCACAATCTTCGCATGATCGCCGCCATTCGGTGAGTTCGCATACCGGCGAATCCCTGGAGCGTAGCCGTGCTTTGCGACCGATGCGCAGGCGAGAGCGACGCCATGACGATGATCCACTTTGCGGAGTCCGAGGCCGCCGCAGGCCGGCGTTGACGGAACCGATGATTATCACCCTCACTGCTTGGCTCCCGAATTCACAAATGCTCCGCGCGAAATCTTACGCCCCGGCTCGAATCGGCTTTCGATTTATCCTCCGCTGCTCCGATTATCGTTGCGAATTGCGACACGAGCGCACTAGGGTTTAGTCCCGGCCAATAATTGGTCGCAGTACCCGGATCGGCCAAGGTCAGCCGGCCGGCCGGAAAGGTTTGGATGATTGACGCCGGCAATAGCCCAACGACCTCGGATGCGATACGGACGCGAAAAAAGCTGCTCGCCGAGGAGATGCGGCACCGCGTGGCGCGGCGTACCGACCGACTATTCGTGGGGCTGCTCGTATCCCAATGGCTGGTTGCCGTAGGGCTCGCGGCGTGGGTGACTCCCCTGACTTGGGTCGGTTCGACAAGCCGCACGCACCCGCACCTGTGGGGCGCGGTACTACTCGGCTTCGCGGCCATCGCCCCGCCCGTTCTGCTGGGACTTTTCCGACCCGGTCGGGCGTGGACGCGGCACACGATCGCTATCGGTCAAATGTTCAGCACAGCCATGCTCATCCACCTGAGCGGGGGGCGAATCGAGACGCACTTCCACGTGTTCGGCTCGCTCGCCTTCTTGGCTTTTTACCGCGACTGGCGCGTGATCCTGACGGCCACCGCGGTGACCTTCGGGGATCACCTGCTGCGCGGCATACTCTGGCCGGAATCGGCATACGGTTCGACGGTCGGCGCCGATTGGCGTTGGTTGGAGCACGCCGGCTGGGTCGTCTTCATCGACCTGTTCCTGATCTGGTCGTGCGTGCGCGGCGACCGGGATATCGGAGCCGCCGCGCAGCGCGAGGCGGAATTGGAGGCGGCGCACGCCGGGGTCGAGCGGCAGATTCACATGCGGACCGCCGAGCTCCAAGTGAGCGAAGAGCGATTCCGCGGTGCGCTCGAGCACGCCGCGATCGGCATGGCGCTCGTCGCCCCCGACGGCCACTGGTTGCGGGTGAACCGCTCGCTTTGCGAGATCGTGGGCTACACATCTGAAGAACTGCTGGAGGGATCGTTTCAAGAGATCACGCACCGGGACGATCTGGACGCCGATCTCGAAAACGTCCGCCGGATGCTCTCCGGTGAAATCGCCACCTATGCGATGGAGAAGCGCTACCTCCACAAGGCGGGGCATCCCGTCGAGGCGCAGCTCAACGTGTCGCTCGTGCGCGATGCGGCGGCGCGCCCGCTCTACTTCGTGTCGCAGATCCAAGACATCACGGTGCGGAAGCGGGCGGAAGCGTCGCTGCGCCAGGCCCGCGAAGACGCCGAAGCCGCGAGCAGGGCCAAGGGCGAATTCCTCGCGAACATGAGCCACGAGATCCGCACGCCGATGAACGGCATCTTGGGGCTGACCGACCTCGTCCTCGAGACCGACCTGACCCCGGAGCAGCGCGACTCGCTGACGCTGGTGGCATCGTCGGCCGACTCGCTGTTGACGGTCATCAACGACATCCTCGATTTCTCGAAGATCGAAGCGGGCAAACTCGACTTGGATCTCGCCCCGTTCGCCCTCCGCGACGTCCTCGGAGACACTCTCAAAGCGTTCGCGCTCAAGGCCCATGCCAAGGGGCTCGAGCTGGCGTGCGACATCCGCGCCGATGTGCCCGACTCGCTCGTGGGCGATGCGGGTCGTTTGCGCCAAGTCCTGACGAACCTCGTGGGCAATGCGATCAAATTCACCGAGCGAGGCGAAGTGGTGCTGTGCGCCGCGCGCATCGAAACGCCCGGCGGGGTGGGAGTCCGGTTCACCGTCCGCGACACCGGTATCGGCATTCCGAAATCGAAGCAGTCGAGCATCTTCGAGGCGTTCACCCAGGCCGACGGCACCACGACCCGGCGTTTCGGGGGCACCGGTTTGGGCCTGACAATCTCGACGCGACTCGTCGGACTCATGGGCGGAAGCATCTGGGTCGAGAGCGAACCGGGTGTCGGCAGCGAGTTCCACTTCGAATCGCGATTCGAACTCGCGCGGCACTCGGCCATGCGACCCTCCGGTCGTCCGCCGACGAAGCTGCGCGGCTCGAACGTCCTCGTCGTGGACGACAACGCGACCAACCGCCGCGTGCTGGCCGACACCCTGCGATTGTGGGAGGCTTTGCCGACGTGCGTCGATTCGGGCCCGTCCGCTCTCGCGGAATTGCGCCGCGCCGCACAAGCGGGTGACAAGTACCCTCTCGTCCTGCTCGATGCGATGATGCCCGACATGGACGGCTTCGCGGTGGTGGAGCAGATCGGCCGAGAGCCGACGCTGGCGGGCTCCGCCGTTATGATGCTCACCTCCGCGGACGGACAGGGGGACGCGGCGCGCTGTCGCGCCCTCGGCATGGAGGCGTATTTGGTGAAGCCCGTGAAGGCCGCCGAACTGCTGAAGGCCATCACGGCCGTATTGGGTGGAGGGGAACGGACTGTCGCCGAGCCGTCCCCCCGGGGCAAGTCGGAGCAATCGAACGGAGCGGCCGATTACGCCGCACCGACCCGGCGCCTCGAGATCCTGCTGGCCGAAGACAA
>JAYTBD010000705.1:0-3302 GCA_043737155.1 Fimbriiglobus sp.
ATCTCGAAGATCATTCGGTACGTCATATTGAGAAGCGAGGCTTCACGGAATTCACCGCCGAATAGCACCGGATCCTCGACTCGCGGGAAGAACCGCGGATTTTGCGCAATGGTATCACCCGCTTCGACGAACTCTCCGAAGAAACGGGATCCCGTTCCGGCACGGGCCACTTCCAGCCGCGAAGCGACGCGATTCGCCTCACTCAGGACCGACTTGAAAATCCGGACCTTCATTGGACTTGGGCCTTCTGCATCAGATCCATCTGAGTGCGGATGCTCGCCGCGACATCCTGCCAGTCGTGAGCCGGCTCCTCCCCGCGGTCGTACGCGTCGAGCCGCCGCCGGATTTCGGACCAGAGTTCGCGGGTGTATTGCGCCTCTTCGACCGCATCCTGTTCCAACAACCCGCCCAGTGATTTCTTGGCCGCCGGGCTGAGATTGCCGACGCGTTCCAGCAAGTCGGCGGACAACTCGGCATGCGGCTTTTCGGTCGTGATCATGGCAAACCTCCGGGAGAGTTCCATTGTACCGCAATCGGGCGATTCAGAACAACCGGATGGTGAGGGGGTAGCGGAACTCTCGGCCCTTCGCGGCGGCCAGACACGCGCGGAGGACCAGCATGATTTCGAAGATCACCAAGATTATGAAGAGCACCAACGCGGCGGCGCAGCCCGCGAGCACTCCGATTTGCCGGTCGCCCGTGGCGGAAGCAATGCCTGCGCCGATGCCGGCCGCGGGGATGGTTGAGACGAGGGCGTGGCAAAACAACGTGATCTGGTAGTTCACCGCTTCGCGGGCGTGCCGGACGATGTAATGCGATTTGTTCCGCTGCGTGCGCATCGGGATCGCGGCGGGGATAAAACTGAAGACCAACCCGCCGAAGTGGGCGAGCATTGCGATCGTGCACTCCCGCGGCGTCGGCGCAGCCCCTTCCAAAAAGACCGGCTCGGGGAAAACGTCGGCGGCGAGTTCGTCGTGCGGCATACCCACGGTTGTAAAGCGGATCGCGGATGCGGGCCAGCGGATTTTCCCTCTCGGGGAGATTCCCCCGCGCCGCCGTTTCGCGTATACTCGCCGACTGCATCACCCGGTCCGGAGCCCCTTCGATGATTCGCCTTCTCTCCCTGATCGCACTGTCCGCATCTATCTCCACCTCGAACGCCGCGGACCCGTGGCTATCTTTCCCAGGCGGCGATGGCCCCGGCAAAGGCAAGAAAGTCCTCCTCGTCTCCGGCGATGAAGAATATCGCTCGGAGGAGACGCTGCCGCAGCTCGCCAAGATCTTGGCGACGCACCACGGCTTCGAATGTACCGTCCTCTTCGCCATCGACCCGAAAGACGGCGCGATCCAGCCGAACGTCAACAACAACATCCCCGGCCTCGAGAAGCTTAAAAACGCCGACTTGTTGATCCTGTTCACGCGCTTCCGCAATCTGCCCGACGACCAAATGAAGCACTTCGTCGATTACATCGAATCGGGCAAGCCGATCGTCGGCCTGCGCACCGCGACGCACGCCTTCAACCTCGACGCCAAGTCGGCGTACAAGAAGTACACGTGGACCAACAAAGACAAGGACTACGACGGCGGCTTCGGCCGGCAAGTGCTCGGTGAAACTTGGGTCGCCCACCACGGCGCCCACGGCAAAGAGGGTACGCGCGGCATCGTCGCCAAGGGGCAGGAGGGCCACGGGATTCTCAAGGGGATCGAAGCGGGGAGCATCTTCGGTACGACCGATGTGTACACCGCGAAGCCCGCCGGGGATTCCAAGATCCTGCTCTACGGCGAAGTGACCGAAACGTTGAAGCCCGATTCGAAGGCGGTCGTCGGGAAGAAGAACGCCCCGATGATGCCGATCGCGTGGACCAAAACCTATGCGACCGAGGGTGGTAGCACGGCGAAGATTTTCACCACCACTCTCGGCAACGGTGAGGATTTGCTGGCCGAGGGCACCCGTCGGATGCTCGTGAACGCGAGTTACTGGGCGCTGAAGCTGGAGGAGAAGATCGCCGACAAGTCGAAGGTCGATCTGGTCGGCGAGTACAAGCCGACGCCGTTCAAAGCGAAGAAGAACGAAGACTGGAAGCCGGGGCAGAAGCCCGAGGATCTGGTGAAGTGAATTTTCGACAGGATGAGCAGGATGGACAGGATTAGATCGGTGACAAAATTCATCCTGTTGATTCTGTTCATCCTGTCGAAAACTCCGCCGCGTGGAAATCGATCACACCGCAACCTTCAACACGCGCTCGATGTACTGGCGGATTTCCCCCACGGCCACATCGACCCCGATCAGCACATTCGGCATCGTTCCCGGTTGCTTGCGGCTGTCCACCACCAGCATGCCGCGCGTCAGTTCGCCCTTGGTCTCCACGTCGGCCGGGCGTGTCTCCGTGGTCACGCAGCCGGGTAAGGCCAGCGCCGCGACGCCGAGGACGTCCTTCAAGTGGAAGCCTTCGATCCCGTATTGGTTCGAGCTGGCGCGGATGGCGAACGGGACGATCTTGCGCAGGAATTGGCACGTCTTCGAATCGGGGTTCGGCAACTCCAGCAGCTCGCTCGGGGACAGGATCAATCGGCGCGTCACGTCGAGGGGGATGATCATCGGCGTGATGCCGGTGTGGATCGCCCGCTTGACGGCGTCCGGGTCGAGGTAGAAGTGGAACTCCGCGGCCGGGCCGGCGTTGCCCGGTTCTTTCCAGCAGCCGCCGACGAGCACGAGCTTGTCGATGAGGTTGGCGAACTCCGGGTCGCGGTCCACCGCGCGGGCGAAGGTCGTGACCGGGCCGAGGCAGAGCACCGACACCTCGCGCGGATTCTCGCGGACCAACTCGACGAGCACTTTGTCGGCTGGGTGCTGCTGGTGCCGGGTGCGGGCGGGGAAGTTCGTGTTGCCGAGTCCGTCGGCGCCGTGCAGGGCGGTGCCGTCGAGGTCGTATTCCACGGGCAAGGCCGTCGCCGTCCGCGGCCACTTCGCGGGGTCGAATTGCTCGATCAGGATGTTGACGTTGGCCGTGGCTTGCGCCGCCGAGACGTTGCCGGCGCAGGGGAGCAGCCCGATGACGTCGAGGTTCGGATCGTGCAGCGCGAGCGCGACCGCGAATGCGGTGTCGATGCCCGGATCGGCGATGAGGATGACTTTCTTCGGCATGGGCTTGTCCCGGGATGATTTATGCTCGCCGCGTGTCGAACGCAGACCTCACCCCCCGGCCCCCTCTCCGAAACGGAGAGGGGGAGAAAGACTCGTTTCCGGTTCCCCCTCTCCGCTTCGGAGAGGGGGCTAGGGGGTGAGGTCTGTCCGACAAGGA
>JAYTBD010000706.1:0-3292 GCA_043737155.1 Fimbriiglobus sp.
CCGGAGTGTGGCCATCACGCTCCGCGTGATGCCGACGGAAGTGCGCTGGTAGTCGCCGAAGCAACCTCGAATCAATCGCATCGGTGGCACTTCGGCATCCTGAGGGCTTCTCCTGTCTGCATCACGCGGAGCGTGATGGCTACGGTCCGGAAATTCGCCCGATCCCGCGCTTGCATTCGACCGGCGATGCGGTTCTAGTGGTCTCCGGCTTCGGCAGTTCTGCCCGCGGAGGCGGATCATGGGGATGGCCACGGATTTCTTCGAACCCACCGCGCGGAACTCGCGGGCGCGCCTCTCCGTCAGCGTCGAGCTGATGCGCGAGCTGTCGCGCTACGCCGACCCGGACGAACTCTACCGGGTCTTTTCCACGCGCTTGAACCAGCTCTACCCGACCTCCCGGCAGCTCACCGTCAGCCGGCGCGGACTCGACCGCCCGCACTTCCACGTGGAGCGCTTCAACCTCTGGAAGGACGCCGTCAACCCGTACCGCCAACCCGAGAAGCTACCGCTGACTTCCGGCGGCCTCATCGCCGAGCTGATCTACGAGGAGCAACCGCGCGTCATCGACGATCTCGCGCTCGACACCCACGACCCGGCCCGCGAATACTTCGACGGCCAGCGCTCGCTGTTGGCGATTCCGATCTTCGACGGCGGCAGCGCCACGACGATGGTCATCGTGTCGCGGGAGGACCCCTCGGCCTTCTCGCGCGAACAGATCCCCGAACTCGTTTGGCTCTACAACTTGTTCGCGCGGGCCACGCAGTCGCTCGTACTCGCCCAGCGGTTGCAGGAAGCCAACGACGCCACGGAGTACGAACTGCGCACCATCGCCGAGCTTCAGCAGAGCTTGTTGCCTACGGAAGTGCCGCGCGTGCCGGGGTTGGATGTGGCCGTGCACTACCGCACCGCCAACCGCGCCGGCGGCGACTACTACGATTTCTTCCCGCTGTCCGACGGCCGGCTCGGCGTCCTACTCGCCGATGTATCGGGTCACGGTACCCCGGCGGCGGTGCTGATGTCGATCACCCACTCGCTCACGCACGCCCGGCCGGACGCCCCCGAGCACCCCGGCGAGTTCCTCGCGTACTTGAACGACCACCTCGCCAAGCGCTACACCCTGACGACGGGGACGTTCGTCACGGCCGTGTACGCGGTCTTCGATCCGCACGCCGGGACGGTGACGTACGCCAACGCGGGCCACGATCCGCTGCGGGCGCGGCTGGCCCCGAATGGTCAGTTCGCCGCGCTCGATCAGATCCGCCGCTTGCCGCTCGGGGTGACGCACCGCACCCACGGGGCGTATCCGGAGCAGGTCGTCGAACTCCGCGCGGGCGACGCCGTGACGGTCTACACCGACGGAATCACGGAAGCGCTGAACCCCGCCGGGGAAGCCTACGGCGTCGACCGCCTCGACGATGCGTTGGCCACCGGCGGCGACGATGCCGGGAGGTCCGTGGCCTCGCTGGTGTCGAACATGGAGCATTTCTTAGGCTCGGCCTCCGCCGAGGACGACCGCACGATCGTGCTGGTGCGCTTCACCGAGCGGGCGCGCAGCCCGTTGAGCATCACCCGCGCCGGCGTAGTCCGGTGATGCCCCGAGTAGCAAACCCGATCTTCGCCCCGAGGGGGCCGACTTATATAGCCCAGGGCGGAAGCCCTGGGATCAGTCGGGAATTTATACCGCCCCGAAGGGGCCGGCGTGGGAAAGGTGTGGCGCCGGCCCCTTCGGGGCGAAAACAATGGACGACCTCACCCAGGGCTTCCGCCCTGGGCTATATAAGTCGGCCCCCTCGGGGCGAAGAATCGACGACTGGCATTCCGAAGTTGCCTCTCAGTGGTTCTCTTTTGTTGCTACGGAGTACGCCCGATCGCGCGATTCGTAATCCGTGTATCCCAATCGCTCATACAGCTCCGCACGAGTCAGCATCCCCGGAATCCGATCCCGTTGATGCCCTTGTTCCTTCAAATTGATCAATGTCTCCTCCGCCGCGCGCATCGCGGAACGGAACGCCGTCAATGGGTAGAGGATTATCTTGTAGCCGAGGTCGCCCAATTCCCGCGCCGACAGCAGGGGGCTTTTGCCGAACTCGGTCATGTTCGCCAGCAGCGGTCCCGGCACAGCCTTGGCGAAGTCGCGGAACTCCTCGACCGTTTCCAGCGCCTCCGGAAAGATCGCGTCGGCCCCGGCATCGAGGTAGTGCCGCGCCCGGCTCACGGCGGAATCGAAGCCTTCCACGGCGCGGGCATCGGTACGGGCGATGATGACGAAGTCGGGATCGCGCTTCGAAGCCACGGCCGCACGGATCTTGGCCGCCATGTCTTCGAAATGGACCACGGACTTACCCGACAAGTGCCCGCAGCGTTTCGGCATCGTTTGATCCTCGAGATGGATCCCCGCGACGCCGGCGCTCTCGAATAACCGGACAGTCCGTTCGACGTTCAGCGCTTCACCGAAGCCGGTATCCGCGTCGGAAAGGAGTGGGAGTGGGCAAACTTGGGTGATGCGCCGGGCTTCGTCGACGAACTCGGAGAGCGTGAGCAGTCCGATATCGGGGAAGCCTCCCCCGGCCGAAAGCGCCCCGCCGGAGAGGTAAACGGCTTGAAAACCGAGCCGTTCCGCCATCTTGGCCACGAGGGGATTGAAAACCCCGGGCAGAAGCAAAGGGTCGGAAGACCATGCATTTCGCAAGCGGCGTCCGGGCGATTCCGTAGTCACTCCGAGTCTCCGTGCGCTGGAAAACGAGAGTTAATGTATGTCGTTTGGCGGTGCGGGAAAAGAATTTTCGGAGTGCGCACACCGGACGGAAGTGTCGATGGCGCATCGGCTCTGCGCCGAATGACAACCGGGGTCGGATAGAAAAAGTGGCAAGTGCGCGTTGACACTCCGGTCGGGGCGTCTAAGATTCCTAAACTCATTGAAGCACGGGAAGATCGTCGCCTATGATTCATTCTATCATTTCCCCGGCATTCCAACACCCGTTCATCGGGTAGCTCTCCCAGGTACAACTCGTGCCGGTCGAGGGCCAAACCTAACGGTTTGGCTTTTGCGTTTGTCGCGGTCATTAGGAGTGGTTCGGCGGCGGTGGAACCGGGTGTATAGCTCAGTTGGCTAGAGCGCAGCTCTGATAAAGCTGAGGTCCCAGGTTCAAATCCTGGTACACCCAGACGCGGACTGATCGCGGAAGCGTGAGTCGATCGCATCCGGGGGTGTAGCTCAATTGGTAGAGCACCTGCTTTGCAAGCAGGGGGTCAGGGGTTCGAGTCCCCTCTCCTCCATCACGATCGACGGATC
>JAYTBD010000707.1:0-3280 GCA_043737155.1 Fimbriiglobus sp.
CGAGCGTAAGCCGTGGACGCCCCGAGCGGCTTGTCCGAGAAGTAGAAGGTCGCCATCGAGAGCAGACCGATGAGCGCGCCCACGAGGTACGGCGACCACTCCGGTCCGGGGTAGGCGAGTGGGTCGGTCCCCGGCGCGCCCCCCGCGACCGCCAAGCCGGGGGTGGCGAGTGCCAGAGCGATGCCCGCAAGTGCGGTTCGTGTCATGGTCCGGTTTCCTTTCACGATCTTCACTCAGCGGTCGGTGTCCAAGGCTTTCTTGTCTTCCGCCGGCTTCTCGATGTCGTACCCGGACGCCTTCCACGCCTTCCAACTGCCCGGCACATTGCGAACGTCGGCGAAGCCGTTCCGCAAGAGTAGGCTCGCGGCGAGATTGGCCCGGTAGCCACTGTCGCAGTACACGGCGACGGGTTTCTTCTTGTGCAGCCGGTCGGCTTTCTTCTCCAACTCGGGGAGGAAGAGGTACTGCGCGCCGGGGATGTGTCCGTCCTCCCACTCTTCGGGCGAACGGACATCCAGTACCTGCACGTCCGCCGAACGCTCTTTGACTTCGTGAACAGTCATCTGGGACAGTCGCGCCAACGGCAGCCCGGCATTGTCCCACTCGTCCATCCCGCCGAGCAGATAGCCACCGAACTTCGTGTACCCGACCCGAACCAACTGCCGCTGCACTTCCGGCAAGTCCGCATCTTTTTGCACGACGAGGAAGATCGGTTTCTCGGGGTCGAGCATCCAGCCGGCCCAAATGGACAACTCGGGGTGCGGTCCGATGCTCATGGCCCCTTCGATGTGCCCGCCGCCGAACGCGAGCATCTGCCGGTTGTCTACCAAATGCGATCCCTTCGCCGCGGTCGCCTTCTGAAACTCCTTCGCCACGAGAGGCGGGCACGTCGGGAGCCGGCCGAGCACTTCGGGGCCCTCGGCGTTGATCTTCTTCATCCGCTTGTAGTACACCGGCTCCGGCGGGGCAGTGCTGAGGGCGAACTCCACGAACGCGGCCTCGTCGGTGAATTGCAGCGCCTTGTTGTGGGCGCGCTCGTACCCGATGGTCGTCACCAGCCGGTCGGCGATGTCGGCCCCACAGGGGGAACCGGCCCCGTGGGCGGGATGGACCCGGACCCCGTCCGGGAGTTTGAGATAGAACTCGCGGAGCGAGGCGAAGAGTTGGTGGGCCAGCTTCTTGCTTTGAGACTCGCCGAGCAGGTCCGGCCGACCCACGGAATCCGCGAACAGGGTGTCGCCGCTGAACACGGCGAACGGGGTTTCGGGCCGGTTGCCTTCCGCTGCCAGAAACGACATGTGTTCCGGGGTGTGGCCGGGGGTGTGCTTGGCGGTCAGAATCACCCGTCCGAGGTCGATCGTGTCCCCGTCCTTCAGCTTCTCGAACTCGAACCCGTACTTGGCCCCGCCCTCGACGGAGAGGACGGCCTTGGCAGTCCCTGTGCGATCGACCAGTTCCCGCGTGCCCGACACGAAGTCGGCGTGGATGTGGGTTTCGAGGACGTGGGTGATCGCGAGTTTGTTCTTGCGGGCCAACTCGATATAGACATCCACGTCCCGCCGGGGGTCGATGACCGCGGCCTCGCCCGTCGCTTTGTCGCCGATCAGGTACGACAGGTGGGCCACCCCTTCGGTGAACACCGTCTCGATCACCATGGTCGAAGCCGCCATCGCAATCCTCCTTTTAGGTCAACCCGCAATCGACGTCGATGGACTCGATGCGAACAAATACGCCGTCATCACCAACCCGATGACGGCCAGTAGCAGCGTCACGACAACGCCGAGCGACCAAACGCTCGACTGGTATGGCTCGCCCCGCTCCAGCCGCCGGAGCAATCCGATATG
The DNA here is from genome assembly GCA_043737155.1 of Fimbriiglobus sp. Lineage (GTDB taxonomy): Bacteria > Planctomycetota > Planctomycetia > Gemmatales > Gemmataceae > JALHQU01. The sequence continues at coordinate 1,845 of JAYTBD010000707.1, forward strand.
CTGCACCGCCGCTAAGACGTTCACCGCGACCCCCAGGACCACGAGCGTCCCGCCGATCCACAGTGATAGCCCCGATGTCGCGCGCGTCGGGGCGGGTGGCGCGGCCGCAATTTCGTGGAGAAATAGCCCGAATCGTGCGACCACGAACCCGAAACCCATCATCGCCAGCCCCGTGCGGACCCACGCCAACAGCGTCCGCTCGGCCGCAAGCCCGACGCGGGGATCCATGCCGGCGGTCGGTTCGTTCGCGCGATCTGTCACGTCGCGGCTCCGGAGCCGACCGGGATGCCGGACTGCGGGACCGATGACGGTCCGTTGCGATTGCCACGGCTGCGGAGCACGACCATCCCCGCGATTCCCGCCAGCGCCAACCCGGTGATCCAGAGCCACGGCGAGGTGTCTGTGAGATCAGGAATCGTCACCTTCCCTTCGTTCCCTAGCCCCTTGATGACGGGCTGGAGAGCCGGCCAAGCGGCGACGAAGGCGAGCGCCCCGGCGAACATCCCCAGCACTCCGGCCATGGCGTCGCGACGGCCCTCGCCGCACGCCGCCACGGTGGTTCCGGGGCAGTACCCGAGCACGGTCATTCCGATTCCGAAGAGCGCGCCGCCCAGCAGCACGCCACCGAGCAGCAGCGGCTTGACGTGGAGGCTGGCATAACCGGCGGCGACGAGGGCGAAGACGCCCACAGAGCCGACGACGACCGCCGTGCCCATGATCTTCACCACGGTCCAGTCCTTGAGCAGGAACTGGCCGACGATGACCGGGAACTTCGCCACCTGCCCCTTCTGGAGCAGCACGCCGAAGACGATCCCCGTCACCAATCCGAGCAGGAGTTTTTCGGGTGTATCAAACATGCTCGGCTCCTTCTTTCCCGTACATCGCGAAGGCCGTGACAGTGGCGACGGCGAAGAACACCGCCGAGAACACCCAACTCGACGCGGCCAGTTGCAGGCTCCCGCTGATTCCGTGGCCGCTGGTGCAGCCCTGGGCCAGCCGCGCCCCGAACATCATCACGCCACCGGCGAGAAACGCGACAACCAGCCGCTTGCCCGGACTGCCACCGAACCGCCACCGCCAGAGCGCCGGGACGGTCTCGGGCGAGCGGTCGCCGGAAAGCCGAGAACTGACGAGCGCCCCGACGAACACCCCCAGCACCAGCATCCACTCCCACCCGATCTTCGGAGGCTTCCCCTCTTCGGCCTTGGCGGCGAAGTACCCGTTGGTCTGCTCGACCCCCGGCACGACCGCCCTTTCGGTCAGGGCGGCGGTATTCTCAAACGCCGTGCTGATGCCCAGCGGCTTGTCGGCTGTGGCGAACGCGAACCAACTCAGCAGACCGATCCCGACGCCGACGGCGTACGGCGGCCACGATTTCCAAGACAGCGGGTTCATCATGGTTTCTCTCCGTCCATCGGTCCCGCGTTTTGCGGATC
>JAYTBD010000708.1:0-8016 GCA_043737155.1 Fimbriiglobus sp.
GCACGCATTGGAAAGCCGCGGATGGCAAACGCAGTCTCGATCTCCACGGCTCTCCGGGATACGGCGGCGTCCAACAGAAGATCAAGACGGTCAAAGGCAGCACGTACCGCGTGACGTTCGAGATGGCCGGCACACCGGGGGGCATCCCCGCTAAGAAATCGCTGACCGTGTCCGCCGGCAAGTTGCGCAAGTCGTTCGAGTTCGATTCGACCGACAAGACCAACTTGGAGATGGGTTGGACCAAAGAGACCTGGGACTTCAAGGCCGAGGAATCGGAAACGATCATCGAGTTCGCCACCGACGAAAAAGCGGATCCGAACCAAGGCCCCGCGTTGGATAACGTGTCGGTCAAGCTCCAGAAATGACAACCCGATGTCACCGCCGCTGACCTTTCCGCAATCGCTCCGCCTCAAGACCCCCGCGGAGTTCAAGGCCGTGTACGACCGCAAGCGCTCGGTCAGCGATGGACTACTGGTGGTGTACGCCAAAGAGAACGCGCTCCCGCACACGCGGGTCGGGCTGTCCGTGTCGAAGAAGGTCGGCAACGCCGTGGCCCGCAACCGCTGCAAGCGACTCTTCCGCGAAGCCTTCCGCTTGAGCCAACACGACTTGCCGGTCGGCTTCGACCTCATTCTGATTCCCCGGAACGTGAGCACGGAACCGACTGTGGCCGAGCTGGGTGAATCGCTCGTGACACTGACGCGCGACGCGGCTCGCAAATTGACCTCGAGGCCGGCATGATCGAATGGATCTACGTCGGTCCGGCCATGGCGGTCACCGAGAGCATTGTCCTCGCGGTCCGCGGTTACCGGTACCTGATCCGCCCGCTGCTGCCGCCGGTCTGCCGGTTCGAGCCGGGGTGCAGCGAGTACATGATCCTCGCGTGTCGGAAGTATGGGCCGGTGATCGGCGCGGCCAAAGGGACGTGGCGATTGTGCCGGTGCAACCCTCTGTTCCCCGGCGGGTACGATCCGCCATGACCGCGAAGCTGCACCACACGCCTAAGGAAGCGTTCGGCAACCGCGTCCGCGAGACGGTAACACTGGAAGGCCGCGAGTATCTGCTGGATCGCCCCGAACGATTGGATCTGGTCTTCAACCATCCGCAAGTCCGCGCGGCGTACGACAGCGATTGCTACATCCCATTCTGGTGCGACCTCTGGCCTTCGTCGCAGATGTTGGCGCGCGAGATTCTCGACGAACCGTGGGACTTGGCGACGCACGGACACGCCCTCGAGATCGGGTGCGGATTGGGACTGAGCGGGATCGTGGCCCTGTCGCGCGGGTTGAAGGTGACCTTCTCCGATATCGACCTCGGCGCTTGCCAGCTCGCCGCGGACAACGCCGCTCTCAACGGCTACCCCGGCGCGGCGATCCTCGCGCTCGACTTCCGCGCCCCACCGCCGCGGTTGGCCTTTCCGGTGATCCTCGGGGCCGATGTTCTCTACGAGGAATTCATGACCGACGCGTGCGCGGAGTTCCTGATCCGCCATCTGCCGCAAAATGGTTTGGCGCTGATCGCCGATCCGGACCGCGTGTGCGCACGACCGTTCCGCAGTCTGCTGGAACGCGCTGGACTGACGGTTAAGTTGAAGCCGAAGAAAGTCGGCAAGCACGGGAGCAAAACGAAGGGCGTCGTCTACCGGATCACGCGGGGAGGGGGATGACGGGAGGACATGAAATCTTTTCATCGCTCTTTCCTTTCGACACGGATACACTTGTGGCAATCTCCCTTTCCATTCCCACTCGGGCACCCATGACGACCACACGGCGAGTCCTCACGACCCTGTTCCTCCTAGTTCCCCTCGCGGGGGTATTCGCGGCCGATGAGCCGGTCAAGAAGGTCGAAGACGACCTGACCGGATACAAGACGGTGAAGAATGCCAAAGTCGCCGATCCCAAGATGTTCAAGAACGTTCCGGCGGCGAAACCGACGAGCCCCGGCTACTTGGGCGTGGAAATCGTCGAAGGGATGATGGGACTCCCGTTCGTCGGCGAGGTGGCCCCCGGTTCCCCGGCGGATGCGGCCGGCTTGAAAAAGGGGGACTTCATCAAATCGATCAACGGGCGAACGAGGAAAGAAAGGGGCTACGACTTGGGCGTAGGGGACGCGAGGAATGAACTCCGCATGTTGTTGGCGGATGAACCGATCAAGATCGAAATCTTCCGCGAGAAGAAAAGCTTGACAATCACCGTCACTCCCCGACCCACCAGCAAGCCGATGACGGCCGCAGCCCCGGCCCGCGCCGTGATGGGGGTGATGTCCGGCGAAATCAAGAAGACCGGCGGCGTCGAAATCTCGGAAGTAACGACCGGCGGTGGCGCCGACAAAGCCGGGATCAAGGCGGGGGACATTCTGCTGAGTATCGACGAGAAGAAGATCGATGACGCCAACCCGCTGCGGGGGGCGCTGGCCAGGAGGAAACCGGGCGATCTCGTGACGCTGGCCATCAAGCGCGGCGAGAAAGATCTGGAGTTGCGGGTGACGCTACAAGGCGATGCCGCGATAACCGGTGGCCGCCTTGCGGGCGGTTGGGACGACCGCCTGCCGAACGCGTGGAAGCGCAAGGACTACAAGCTCGCCGTCATCGGCATTGAATACCCCGACGTGAAGCACAACGAAAAGATCGAAGACAAGGATTGGGAAGCGTCGCTGTTCAGCGTCGACAAGTACACCGACAAGAGTGCCACCGGGCAGAAGGCCTACGGCAGCATGGCCGACTACTACAAGGAGATTTCGTATTCCACACTCAAGGTCGAAGGCAAGTTCGCCGGCTGGGTCGAAGTTTCCAAAAAGCGGGCCGAGTACACCACCGGCAGCGGTGTGGCGATCCGCGAAAAAACGGGGTTGCTGACCGAAGCGATGGACAAGTTGCTCGCCGAGGACAAAGACTCGCTCAAAGACATGGACGGCGTTTTCTTCCTCTTCGCGGGCGGTCGGGTGCCGAACGTCACGCGCGGTAGTCTCTACTGGCCGCACCGGGCGAGCGTCACGCACAGCGGCAAGCGCTGGCCCTATTTCATCGTGCAAGAAGGCGGGGAGAAGATGACCGACATCAGCGTCTTCTGCCACGAGTTCGGCCATATGCTGGGCCTGCCCGACCTCTACTCGCGCCCGGAAGTACCCGGGATGGAAGGCGTCGGCGTCTGGTGCGCGATGGCGAACCAATTGCCCAACGGCCGGCCGCAGCACTTCTCCGCGTGGAGCAAGGAGCAACTCGGCTGGATCAAACCCACAATGATCGACCCGCGTGTGAAGCAGAAGCTCGTGCTCTCGCCCATCGGGGACAGCAATGGCGAATGCTTCAAAGTGCCGATCAAAGCCGATGGCAGCGAGTACCTGCTATTGGAGAATCGCAACAAAAAAGGATTCGACACCGAGTTGCCGGCGGAAGGGATGTTGATCTGGCGCGTGATGCCGGGCAACGGGTTGCAGAAAGTGTTTTTGGAAGAATCGCACGGGGTCGAAGGGCCGAGCGGCCCGCGGTCGTTCGCCGCCGCGGTGCCTTACCCCAGCCCGGCCAACGACAGCTTCACCCCATTCACCACGCCGAGCAGCAAGAGCTTAACCGGCGGCGGTTACGAAGTGCACATCACCAATATCAAACGGCTGAGCGACGGCCGGGTGAGCTTCCACATCGGATACGAGTACCAGTGAGCCGACAAAGGCGAGCGGCACGGCGTAAGAGTGCTGTGCCTGCTTCAGATTTCGCAGACAAAGCGCACGCTCGCCAAGACGTATCAGCCCATCCGCTTCTTTAGTTCGGCGTCCACAGCGTCGAGGTACTCGTCGGTCGTCAGGTAGGGTGCGTCCGCGGCAATCAGGATGGCCAGATCCTTCGTCATCTTGCCGGCTTCGACCAGATCGACACAGACCTTCTCGACCGTCTCGGCGAAGGCTACTACGTCCGGGGTGCCGTCCATCTTGCCGCGGTACATCAAACCGCGCGACCACGCGTAGATACTGGCGATCGGATTCGTGCTAGTCTTCTTCCCTTTCTGATGCTCGCGGTAGTGCCGCGTCACCGTCCCGTGCGCCGCTTCGGCTTCGACAGTCTTGCCGTCCGGGGTTGTCAGCACGCTCGTCATCAGGCCCAGTGAACCGTAGCCCTGGGCGACGGTGTCGCTCTGCACGTCGCCGTCGTAGTTTTTGCAAGCCCAGAGGTAACCGCCGGACCACTTCATGTTCGCGGCAACCATGTCGTCGATCAAGCGGTGCTCGTAAGTCAATTTCTTGGCGTCGAATTGAGCTTTGAACTCGGCGTCGAAGATCTCTTGGAACAGGTTCTTGAACCGCCCGTCGTACACCTTCAAGATCGTGTTCTTGGTGCTGAGGTAGACCGAATAATCGCGGCCGAGGCCATAGTGAAAACAGGCCCGGGCGAAGCCTTTGATCGAGGTGTCGAGGTTGTACATCGCCAGCGTCACGCCGCCGCTCGGGGCTTTGAAAACTTCCTTTTCGATAACTGGACCGCCGTCGGCGGGGGAGTAGGTGAGTTTCACCGTGCCCGGTTTGTCGAACAGGATTTCGCTCGCTTTGTACTGGTCGCCGAAGCCGTGGCGGGCCACGACGACCGGCTTGTCCCAGTGACCCACCAACCGGGGGACATTCTTGCACACGATCGGCTCGCGGAAGATGGTGCCGTCGAGGATGTTTCGGATCGTGCCGTTCGGCGACGGGTACATCCGCTTGAGACCGAACTCCTTGACGCGCGCCTCGTCCGGGGTGATAGTTGCGCACTTGACCGCGACGCCGTACTCCTTGGTCGCCTCGGCGCTGTCGAACGTGACCTTGTCGTCGGTGGCGTCGCGGTGTTCGATGCCGAGGTCGAAGTATTTGAGGTCGATGTCGAGGTACGGTAGGATGAGCTTCTCGCGGATCTTCTGCCAGATGATGCGGGTCATCTCGTCGCCGTCCATCTCGACGACGGGGTTCTGCACTTTGATCTTGGCCACGGGGAGAAGCTCCGGAGGGGATGCGGTGAGAAAACCTTAGCTTATCTGCGAGGACGGGTGCGGACAGAAGCGTTCGCCGAACCCACCCCTCCTTGTATCGAACCACATTCCGGGATACCCTTTCAGCTAGCCTTGCGACCCGGAGCGACCGTGCCCAATAGTCTCTTCTTCCAGTTCGAACTGCCGAACCCGGCCGCGTGGTTCTACGGGACGATCGCGCTCGCCGTTGCGGTCTTCTTCCAGTTCCATCGGTTGCTGAGCTTGCGCAACCTCGATCTGCTCGGTTTGTTCCTCTTCGTGCCGGGGTTTCTCTTGATCGAGGAAGCGCGGTCGTACTCGGACATTCCCGATCCCTCCATCGCGTTCCTGGGCTATGTGTGGTTGCTCGGGGCGTCGGGGTTCTGGTTCGTCCGTTGTTTGCTGGATGTCACCGCGATCAAGCGGCCCCGGGTCGCGGTCAACCTCGGAACGCCGTCGCTGTGGTGGATCGCCGGGGCCTTACTTGTGGGTTTGTGCGCGAGCGCCGCGTCGAGGATCGCCGTGCCCGAGGTTGCTTCCACCGCCCAAACGGCCGAGACGAAACTGATCGTAAGCCGGGGTATCGCCATCGCATGCCAGATCGCCATCGCCGTGCTTTTGCTGTTAATCGGGGCCATTCATTACCGGGAAACCGCGGCGGGAGCGGCTGCCGCGGCACTCTATCTGATGCTGCCGTTCACGGCATATCGGTTCGATCAATCGCACCATGTCTGGCCGACGGCGCTGCTCCTCGGGGCGTTCCTCGGATACCGCAAGCCGGTCGCCGCGGGCATCCTGTTCGGCATCGCCGTAGGGACTTCGTTCTTCCCGCTCGTTCTGTTGCCGGTGTGGCTGCAGTTCTACCGCGGTCGCGGCCAAGCTACGTTCCTAGCCTGGTTCGGCAGCTTCACCATCATCAGCTTGGCGGTTACGGTGCCCGCGCTGCTCTTCGGCGGGGAATACACTTCCGGCATCTGGCAGACGCTCAATCTCGCCGACTGGCAACCCTGGCGGCTCCTCAAACTCGACGGGATTTGGTCCGGGGTCCACTGGGCATATCGATTGCCGGTGTTCATCGCGTTCGTCGGAATGGTTTTGGGTTCACTGATTTGGCCGACGGCACGCGATTTCGGGCAACTCCTCGCGGCGAATGCGGCACTGCTCATCGGCATACAGTTTTGGTTCGCCGACAAAGGCGGAATTTATGTCCTCTGGTATGCTCCGTTATTGATCTTGATGATTCTGCGGCCGACGACAACGGAACTGCAACCGCCGCTGCGAAATCGCAAGGCTTTTATCGGCTGGATGAGCCGGCGGCGGACGCCGAACGTGGGAGCATCCCCCAGTCTCGCCGTTTGAAGGAAGGAACCGGATGATCTTGCGAAGCGCTCTTGGCATACTCGTCGTGGCTATCATCGCCGCGGTTCCGTTGCTGCACAAAGTGAACCGCGTGCGGACGGTGCGCAATCTTCGCACAGTTGAGCCCGACGCGCTCTACCGCAGCGGTCAGATGAGCCCGGAAGCGTTCGAGCGCGTCGTCCGTGAACGAGACATTCGGACGGTCTTTTCGATCCGCGATCCGCGATTCTCCAACAGCGAGCAGACCGACGATTTCGAACGGACTTTTTGCGAAGCGACGGGGCGGAAATTCCACCGGTTACCAATCCCGGATTGGGAGATGAAAGGCGATCGGATCCCCGGCGAGGAGACCGTGCGGCAATATCTCGATCTGTTGGCGAAGCCCGAAGAAACGCCCCGGCCGATGCTGATCCACTGCTTCGCCGGCGAACACCGCACCGGGGCGTTGGTGGCAATCTATCGCATCGAGTACAGCGGCTGGCGAAACGAGGAAGCCATCGAAGAAATGACCTCCGTCGGGAACTTGCGCACGAGCTACGCGCAGAGTCTGACGGACTATTTGAAGAGTTACACTCCGCGAACCGCTGCCAGACCGGCGGGGACGCGATAAGCTGACAGCCTCTGCGAGGGTGGCGGAATTGGCAGACGCACAAGATTTAGGTTCTTGCGGCCGCAAGGCTGTGCGGGTTCAAGTCCCGCCCTTCGCACTCGACAAATTGGCCTGATTTCCTAGGGCATTCGTGCAATGGCAGGGGAGTGTTGCGCTCACCCAACAAAGTGATTGTACACCGGATTCACTGCCCCAAAAGCGGAATTCACTGCCCCATTCACTGCCCCCAAATCCAAAAATTCCCCGATCTTGTCCCAAGGACAATTCAGGGGATTTAGGGGACGGTTTTCTAGGTTCGCCTCCAGTGCGGGTTGACCGCATACACCTCGGGCACCGGACCGGGGCGTCCGGTGCCGGTCGGATCCACCGGCCGGATGTAGCCGTGATCGGTCAGCACTTTGAAAACGTCCGTCAACGCGTCGGTGCTCGTCACGTCGCGCTTGTCTTTGAGTTGCTGGAATGCCTCGGTGCGGCTGAAGGCGACTTTCGCCGGGTCATCGGTGAGCCAGCGGATCATCCGCTTGGCGATGCGGCACTTCCTGTCTGCCCATCCCGATCCGAGGCAGCGCCGGCCGTGGGCCTCGAAGTAGTCGATCAGTTTGGCGGCCTTCCGGACGGTTTCCGCGTCGATGAGGGAATCGGACGGCAGTTCCCCGCACACCCGCCGAAGGCACCAGATCAGAATGGCCAGACGAGCGCCGTAGCCTTTCAGTTTGCTCAGCACTCCCCGGAACGGTTCGAACTTGTCGAGGGCGTTCATCCGCTGCGCGATGCTCCGGGTGAAGACTTCCCATTCGAGCCGCGCTTCCGATCCCATCTTCACGATGTACGGTCGGCTGCGTTCGTCTTCTGGCCCTTCCGCTTCGGTCACCATCTCGAACCCGAGCAAGTCGGTGAAGATTTCGGCGTAGCCCCGCTTAAGTTCCTCCGAGACTTCGGCCCAAGTCTCCCCGACGGCATCGACCGGGTCGGGGAAGGCGAACAGAAACCGATCCACGAAGCCGTCCTCGGTGGCTTCCCCCTTCCGGTTGTCGCCCCGCAATTCGGGAAGGGAACTCGGGGTCATCATCCCGG
>JAYTBD010000709.1:0-3273 GCA_043737155.1 Fimbriiglobus sp.
CCACGGCAAGTTGGGAAACTCGCCGCCACAATAAGGGTAAGCCTCTGGATTTTGGCATTCCGTAGGGGCACCCCTTGTGGGTGCCCGGAACCGGATGCCCACGTGCCGTTGCAATAATGGGGGGAACGTCACAATTCCTGTGCATTCCGAGTTCCGGTTCGTCCGGGCACCCACAAGTGGTGCCCCTACAAGAAATGCAGGATGCCAAAATCGAGAGACACACCCCCACAACAAACACCGTTTGAAGCCCCGCCTACAATCTGCGATAATCCCAACACCTCCCGCCTCCCATCCGGTCGAGATTGCGCATGATCCGCCCGCTTCTCCCATTCAAAATTCTCCTTCTCGCTTCGATTCTCGGGTTGGGTGCGTTCGCACTGAGCGGGACTGATCCGGCGCCGCGGGAAGTCCCGGCATCACCGCCCGACTTCACCGAGACCGTCCGGCCGATGCTGGCCAAGTACTGCTTGGATTGTCATTCGACGAAGGCCATGAAAGGGAGCCTCGACCTCGAGCGCTTCGCCACCGTCGATCTGGTGCGGAAGGAAATCAAACCTTGGCAGCAGATCATCGAGCAGATCGAAGCGGGGGAAATGCCGCCGAAGGATAAACCGCAACCGACGGTGGATGAGAAGAAGCGATTGCTCGGTTGGATCCGCGGGTTCATGGATGCCGAAGCCAAGGCCCGCGCAGGTGATCCGGGGCACGTGCCGCTGCGGCGACTGAGCAACGCCGAGTACGACAACACCGTCCGCGATCTCACGGGGGTCGATCTGAAACCGACGCGCGAATTTCCCGCCGACGGGGCCGCGGGCGAAGGGTTCACCAACGCGGCCGAGGCGTTGTCGGATGTTTCCCCGGCCCTGCTCACGAAGTACATCAACGCCGCGAAGGAGACCGCCGAGCACGCCGTGCTGCTCCCGGATGGTTTCCGATTCTCGACCGGCAAGACGCGCCGCGATTGGACCGACGAAAGCATCGCGAAGCTGCGGGCCTTCTACGCGATCACCCCCGCTGACGGCCGGTTGTCAGTGGCACCGTATCTGATGGCAACCGTGCGACACCGCGAAGCGTTGAACGCCGGGAAATTTCATGATGTCGCGTCGAAGGAGAAGTTGAACGCGAAGTATTTCGGAGTATTGTGGCAAACGTTGACCGACAAGACGCCGTCGCACCCGCTCGATCCGATCCGCAAGCGCTGGATCGCGGCCGTCGAAAAGGATGTGCCGGCGTTGGCGGCGGAAATCACGGCGTGGCAGACCGCGCTGTGGAAAGTACTTCCCATCGGCAGCTATCGGCACGGTGCCTCGCCCCGGCAATCGGCCAACGATCCTCCGATCGGCGCTTCGCAAACGATCCGCTACGGTTTCAAAACGGCACCCGGTCAGAGCGGAGTCGCGGTGAGCCTGAGTGCCCGCGATCTCCTCGCACCTGCCGATGGCGGCAAGGTAATTTGGCAGCGTCCGCGTTTCGAAGGTGCGGGTAAGCCGACGCTGCTCTTGAAGGACTACGCCCAATTCGGCTCGGCCTTCGAAGTCGACTACCCCGCCGTGTTCGCCGCGAGCGCGAAGTACCTCGTGGCGGTGCGCGAGCAGGCCCACAATCGCAAGCTGACGAGCGCCGAACTCGCGAAGGCGCACAACCTCAATGCGGCGCTGTTGCAGCGTTGGATCGAGGTTCTCGCGGTCGGAGTCAAACCCGATTCCTTCGGCCGCGCCGTGCCCCAAGTGAAGCTGGAACTCCTCGACGAGAAGACGCCGAAGAACGACACCAAGCCGATGATCGCGGGCTGGCGGAAGAAGGGCACCGACCTGCCGGTGGTGATTTCGAATTCCTCCGACCAGCTCGAACGGACCCCCGGCACCGTGCCGGCGCACGGCGTCGCGGTCCACCCGCTGCCGAAGGAGTTCGTCGCCGTCGTGTGGAAGTCCCCCGCCGCCGCGCGGTTCCGGATCGAGGCGAAGATTCAACACGCCCATCCCGCCTGCGGCAACGGCATCGCGTGGTGGCTCGAACACCGCCGACTTGACAAGGCCGCGATCTTCGGCGAGGGCCAAGTCGAACTCGGGAAGGGGGCTGAATCCCAGCCAATCACGCTGAAATTGGAGAAGGGTGATTCGATCCTTTTGGTCATCGATGCGAAGAACGCCGACCACGTTTGCGACCTCACCGAAGTCATGTTGTCGCTCACCGAAGTCGAGAAGCCGAGCCGCGTTTGGAACCTCGCCGCCGACATCGCGGACGACATCCACGCGGGGAATCCGCACGCCGACCGGCACGGGAACAAGGACGCTTGGAGCTTCGTCCGCGGACCGAGCGGCCAAGCGGGGAAGGCGCCCGTGTCGATCATCCCCGCCGACTCCGTCCTCGGTTGCTGGCGCACCGCCGCGGCGAACCCGGAGCAGTCCGCGGAATCGACCAAGCTCGCCCAGGTGGTCCAAGCATTGTTCACCGGCGCTCGCCCTGCGATTGAGAAATCGCCCGACCGGATCCTGTTCGACAACATCCTCTCGGCCGACGGCCCGCTGTTGAAGAATTTGGACGTGACCCGATTCGTTAAAGCTCAGCCCAAAGGAATGGAGTTCGGCCTACCCGTCGAGCGCTTCAACAAGGACGGCGACCTCGTCGCGAGCACCGATCAGATTATCAAGGTCCGTCTGCCGGCCGAATTGTTCCGCGACCGCGAGTTCATCGTCGATGTGAAATTAGAAGGTACCGGCGACCGGGCCGTGCAGTTCGACGTCAACGGAAAGAGCGCCGTCGTCGCACCGCCCGGCGGCGCGGCCCACAAGAAGTTGATCGAGCAGTATGCCGAGTTCCGAAAAGCCTTCCCGCTCTTCCTTTGCTTCCCCGCCGTGGTGCCCGTCGATGAAGTCGTCAGTTTGAAGATGTTCCACCGCGAGGACGAGCCGCTCGAACGCTTGTTCCTCGACGCCGAGCAGAAGGCCCGGCTCGACAAACTTTGGCTTGAACACACCTTCCTCAGCAAGCAGCCGACGGCCGAGAACGACTACCTCCCGCAGTTCATCGGCTTCGTCACGCAGGATCAACCGAAGGAATTGCTGGCATATTACGAGGGGATGCGGCCGCTGTTCAAAAAGCAGGCCGACGACTTCGAGAAGAATTTGGAAGCGGCGATCCCCGCGCAACTCGATGCGCTGATGGGGTTCGCTTCGAGGGCCTACCGCCGACCGCTCGCCGAGAAGGAACAGTCCGAACTCCGCGCGCTCTACCAAGCGATCCGCAAAAAGGGCGCTCCGCACGACGAAGCCT
>JAYTBD010000710.1:0-3272 GCA_043737155.1 Fimbriiglobus sp.
TGCAGAAAACCGGAGCGATCGATTTGTTCCAGATCCGCCGGGCCGCCCACTTCCGCGCGATGAAGGAGCAATTCCCCACGTTGAAGCCGAGCGAGCCGAACGTACCGAAAGGCGCATTGGTGATCGTCGGTGGCGGTGGGGCCGGGCCGGAAATCTGGAAGACATTCATCGAACTCGCGGGCGGGCCGGAATCGACCATCGTCGTGGTCTCGAGCGCCAACGAAGACCCGGTGCCCAAAGACCCCGGTGAAGCGGTCGCCCTGCGCCGCTTTGGGGCGAAGGCCGTCAAGATCTTGCACACCCGCGACCGCAAGGAGGCCGACGGCGAGGCGTTCACCGCCGTCTTGAAACGCGCCAAGGGCATTTGGTTCACCGGTGGTCGGCACTGGCGCTTCGTCGATTCGTACGAGGGCACCCTGAGCGAGAAACGATTCCGCGAGGTGCTCGAGCGCGGCGGGGTCATCGGCGGGAGTTCGGCCGGGGCGTCGATCCAAGCGGAGTACATGCCGCGCGGCCATCCGCTCGGGAATACGGTCGTCGCGGCCGAGGGATACGAACGCGGCTTCGGGTATCTGCCGGGTTGCGCCGTCGACCAACACTTCTTCGCCCGCAAGCGGACCGCGGACATGACCGGCCTGATGAAGCAGTACCCGCAGCTCCTCGGCATCGGCATCGACGAGGGCACCGCCATCGTCGTAAAGGGCACCACCGCGGAAGTCATCGGCAAGACGAAGGTCGCCTTCTACGACACGCGGTTCAAATCGGCGGAAGGAGAGAAAGACTACACGGAGGTTCTCAGCGGCGAGAAATACGACCTGAAGACCCGCAAGAAGCTCGATTGATTCGTCGGAATCGCTCGGCGGAGCGTTACTCGGGTAGCCGCATTCTGGCCCGCGCGTCCCCGTGACCGCTAGAATGGTTAAGATGACCCCCGCCGAGCGCTTTTCCTCCGGTCCGAGATTCTCTCCCATGATCGGCAAGACGTGGTGGTTCGCCCCGGTCGTCGCGGGCTTGTCCCTGTTCGTCGGCTGCAAGCCCGATGAGGAAATCCGCACGTATACGGTGGAAAAAGAACCCGAGAAGCCCCGACTCCCGGAGCGGGAGCCGGCCCCGGCCACCGATGCCAAGTTCCGACTTCTGGGGGCGATCATCCCGGATGGAAAGGGCTATTCTTGGTTCGTCCGGTTCTACGGCCCCATCGATCAAGTTTCGCCCCACGAAGAGGACTTCCAAACGTTCCTCAATTCTTTGCGCCTCGGCGGCGAAGGGTCGAAGTCGCTGACGTGGACGGTTCCGGCGGGTTGGACCCTCGGCCCGCCCAAAGACATGCGAATCGTCACGCTCAAGAAAGGGGCCGCGGAATTCTACGTGTCGAGCCCCATCGGCGGTTCGCTCCTCGACAACGTCAACAGTTGGCGTGCCCAGATCGTGGGCATCGACAAAGTCACCGAAGCCGAACTCCCCACGGTGACAACTGAGTTGCTAGTGGGCACCACCAAAGCGGTCCGCGTCGACTTCCGCGGTCCCGGCGGCAAAGGCCGAGGGATGGCCGGGCCATTTTCCGGGAAGAACTGAACCGAATGCATCATCCGATCCGTCCGCCCGCGCGGCGTGGAGCTAGCCGATGAACCCCAACCTCTCCGATGAACCGCGCCCGCGCACCCGCCGCACCGGCCCGAACCCGCTCTACACGATCTTGCAGGCGCTCGCCTCCCTGAAGATCACGGTGGCCCTCTTCGCCATCTCGGTCGTACTGGTCTTCTTCGGCACGCTCGCCCAAAAGAACACCGGCATCTGGACCGTCGTCGACGACTACTTTTACTCGTGGTTCGTGAAGATCGACCTGAACCTGCCGGTGCAACTCGGGCAGGTCTTCCTCAACTTCCCGAGCCATTGGAGACTCGAAGGCTGGATCCCTTTCCCGGCCGGCAAGCTCATCGGCTGGGCGATGCTCTTCAACCTGCTCGCCGCGCACGCTCTCCGCTTCAAGCTCACGTGGAAGCGCTCGGGCATCTTCATCCTCCACGCCGGGGTCATCACCCTTTTGCTCGGCGAGTGGGTCACGCGTGAATACCAAGTCGAACAGCGGATGGTCATCGAGGAACACAGCTCGTCCAACTACGCGTTCGACACGCGCTCGAGCGAACTCGCTTTCGTCTCGCCCGGCGAGGGGAACACCGAGAAAATGACCGTGATTCCGGGATCCCAGCTGGTGGCGGCGCTCGCTTCCAAGCGGCGCATCTCGCACCCGGACGTCCCCGTCGATGTCGAAGTGCTCGAATATTGGCCCAACAGCAAAAGAATCAAAACCCCCTACGCGACCGACGCGGTTGCGATCCGCGAGGAAAAGATCCGGGGTTACGGCTTGCGTGGATCCATTGAATCGGTGCCGGAGGTTTCGGGTACCGATCCGAACCAAATCGTCGATCGACCCGCCACGGTCGTGCGGCTCTTCGAAAAGGCCCCCCGCGAGGGAACGGGCCTCGTGGCCACCATCATCCTCGGCGTGCTGCACGTCGACGCAGAACCCATCGAAGTCGCCGGGCAGAAGTTCGACGTGGACTTGCGTTGGACCCGCCATTACAAGCCGTATCGCATCCACGCCGAGAAGTTGACCCACGAGAAGTACCCCGGCACGCAGATTCCGAAAGCGTTCATCAGCCGGGTGCGCATCGAAGACCCCGAACACGGTGTCGACCGGGAAGTCGAAATCTCCATGAACGAGCCGCTCCGTTACCGGGGCGAGGCGTATTTCCAATCCGGCTTCGACGAGGGCGAGACGAAAACGACGAGCTTGCAGGTCGTCCGCAACCCCGGTTGGACGCTCCCGTACATCTCCTGCGCTCTCGTCACGCTCGGGATGCTCGTCCACTTCGGCATCTTCCTCGTCCAGTATCTGCGCCGACTGAAGCCCGTGGGCGACATCCGACCGTCGGAATCGACCCGGCTCACCGCACCGCCCGTCAACCGGGCGATTCGCTACGCCCCCCTCTTCGCCGCGCTCTTCGTCGGGCTTTACTTCGCCGGCAATCTCTTCCACCGCACGACGGATGGCGATCTCGACCTCACCGCGGTCGGCACGGTCCCGGTCCAAGAAGGGGGCCGCTACAAACCGCTCGATACGGCGGCCCGCACCGGCATGAGGCAAATCAACAAGCGCGAAACGTACATCAACGACAACGGCAAAGAACGCCCCGCGCTCAAGTGGTATCTCGAAGCCTCGACGTTCGACGGCAGCGATGATCACACGTCCTTCCAACAGCGCATCTTCC
>JAYTBD010000711.1:0-7996 GCA_043737155.1 Fimbriiglobus sp.
CCGTCGCCGATGCGGCCGGTGCGTGCGGCCTTGGCGATCTTCTCCGCGAGTTCGGCGTACTTCGCCGCTTCGACCCAGATGGTGATCTCGACTTTCGGGAGATACGCGGTGCTGTACTCGCCCCCCTTGTAACGGTCGAGGTAGCCCTTCTGCCGGCCGAAGCCTTTGGCCTCGCGGACGATCCCGGCGTCGACGCCGAAGTCGGCGCAGGCTTGCAGTACCGCCGCGGCCCGGAACGGCTTCACCACCACCACGAGTTGCTTCACCGCATCGGACATCATCGGGCCCCCGTAACGCCTTTACTCTACCGTCAAAGTCCGCCGAAGGGCCATCGCTTCCTAAAATGCGCCCCGTCTTCACGACTCATTCCTAATTGACCGAGGCTCCCCGTGGCCGATGCCCCGAAGAATCCCGCCCCCGTTGAAGATCAAGCGAGCGTGCGCCTCGATAAACTCCGCCAGCTCGAAGCCCTCGGCATCGACCCATGGGGTCAGCGTTTCGACGGCCGCGCCCCTATCGGCGAAATTCGCCTCTTGGAACCGAAGCCGTTCGACGACGCCAACCCGCAGGGCCAACGCGTCATCGCCGCGGGGCGCGTGGTGCGCCACCGCACCGGCGGCAAACTCCACTTCCTCGAACTCTGGGATCAGAGCGGGCGCGTCCAGTTGATGATCCGCGTGAACAAGGTGACCGAGCTGGAGTGGAAGATTTTGAACCTACTCGATCTCGGCGACATCATCGGCGTCGCGGGGGAGTTTGGCAAAACCAAAACGGGCGAACTGACGATCCAAGTCGACCAGCTGACATTCTTGACGAAGTCGCTCGAACCGCATCCGAAGGATGTCTTCGGGATGGGCGACACGGAGTTCCGCCTGCGGCATCGCTACCTCGACATGATCTACACGCCCGAGACGTTGAAGCGTATCCAGCAGCGCGTGAAGATCGTCCGCACCATCCGCAATCACCTCGATGACCAGGGGTATGTCGAAGTCGAAACGCCGACGCTGCACGCCATCGCCGGCGGCGCCGCGGCGCGTCCGTTCGCCACGCACCACAACGCCCTCGACCTCGATTTGTTTGTGCGCATTGCGCTCGAGCTTCCCCTGAAACGGCTCCTCGTCGGCGGGTTGGAAAAAGTCTACGAAATCGGTCGGGTCTTCCGCAACGAGGGCATCAGCCCGCGGCACAATCCCGAGTTCACGATGCTCGAGTTGTACTGCGCTTATGGCGACCTCTTCAGCATCATGGACCTGACCGAAGGTGTCTTCACGGCCTGTGTCGATGCGATCGCGGGCGAGAACTCGCCGCTCCACAACGAATCGCGGGCGGAACTGCCGGACCCGGACCGCTCCCTCCCGTACGGCGACCGCCGCATCGACTTCGCCGGCCCGTGGCAGCGCGTGCTGTATTCCGACATCTTCCTGCGAGCCGTCGGGGTGGATCTCTTCGACGAAGCCGGGGTGAAAGCGAAGGCGCTCGAGAATGGAATCCACCTCGAACAGCGCGATGCCAAGGCCGGCACGAGCACACCGAAGCAGCACGAGGTGCTCGTTCACGAACTCTTCGAGCACCTGTGCGAACCGAAGATCGGTGAGAGCGATAAGCCGACGTTCGTGTACGACTACCCCGCGGCGCTGTGCCCGTTGACCAAGCGCAAGCGCGACAACCCCAAGCTCGCGGAGCGATTCGAACTCTACATCGCGGGTATGGAACTGGCCAACGCCTATACTGAGTTGAACGATCCGATCACGCAAGAGGCGACCTTCCGGCAGCAACTGACGGGGATGAACGACGAAGACAGCATGGCGAAGATGGACGACGATTTCGTCCGGGCGTTGCGCCACGGCATGCCCCCCGCCGGGGGCTTAGGCATCGGTATCGACCGCCTGGTGATGCTGCTGACAAACACGACGACGATCCGCGATGTGATCCTGTTCCCACTATTGCGGCCAGTGGCGAAGTGAAATGATCGTCCGGTGCGGGATGCGCCGATTGGGAGAGGTTTAGGGGTCGGGAAGTTTGTCAATCGCTCGGTCATCGGCTTGATCCCGAGCGTCCGCGCGGAGATAAGTGACCTACCGCAAACCTCCCAGGCCGTATCAATGGACAAATCCTTTGTCGGCAGCTTGGGCGAAATCGGCTACGAAGGCATTTGGCGACTCGGTCGGTGGCTGAGGAAATACACGCAGGTGATCGCGCTGACGGCGATCGCCCTGGCGGTCTTACTCGCGCTGTGGAGCGTCACCGGCGCCCGCGATCTCGTCGTCCGGAAAGTCATCGTTTACACCGGGGAGCCGGGTGGGCAATCGCACAAATACGGCGTGGCCTTGCAAAAGCATTTCAACGAACGCAGCGGCTGGCACATGATCGATTACGAAATCGAACTGCGTCCGTCGGCCGGCTTGGTGGAGAACCGGATGCGCGTCTCGGAAGGGGGCGGCCGCGAGACGATCATCGGCTTCGATCAAGATGGATTCGTGAATTCCGCGACCGCCGCCAATGTCAAAACCCTGGTCCCGCTCTCCGATATGTTTTTGCACATCATCGCGTACAAGCCCCTGTTGAAAGCGTCGTTTCCCCCCGGTCCCTCCCCGCCGGGTCACCAGCCGACCTTCCGCGAATTCACCGATAAGGTCCGGGGCAAACTCGGGCCCGACGACGTGGGTCCCCAGGGGACGCTCAAAAGGCTCAAGTGCTATCTCGGACTGAAAGGGAGCGGGACCCGGCTCATCGCGGAAACGGTGGTCCGGCACCACGGGATCAACCCCGCCGAAGTCGACGTGGGCAATTTCATGGGCTGGGATCACGCCTACGAAATGCTCAATCGCGGGGAGATCGACATCGTGTTCGACGGGACCGACAAAGGCTCCGACGAGATCCGCCGGGAGGCGAACTTCACCCTGATCGGACTCGACAGCGGCTCCGGGTTGGTCGCGGGCAATCCGTCCAGCGGGTTGCGGGAAGCGACCATTCCGGCCAACACGTACGTAGGCAAAGGGGCCGGTTTCAACTCCGTCGAAATCCAGACCGTCTCGATCCGCCGGCTGATCACCTGCAACGATTCCATGTCCGCATTCGACGCTTTCCACATCGCGCAAGGTGTCGAGGCGAGCCATCCCCAGTTGCAAATTCGGGAACGGTACAACAAGCAAGCGAAAATTCCGGATGGCACGGCGTTGCTATTGCAAACCCATCCCGGCGCCGTCGACTTCAAAGATGGGAACTCGCCACTCTTCTACCGGACCGTGGAGAATTACTGGCAAATCGTATTCCCGTTTATCGGCGGGGTGATCTTGATCTTCTTGCGAAAGATCGGTCTCTTCGGCTCGAGCGAGCGGTATCCGGCCGCCGGCCCGATCACAGCCGTCAATCCGCAACCTCCGGGTCCGCCGACGCCGCCACCAACCGGGAATTCCCCTCCCGTGCAGCCGCCCGCACCTACGCCCCTCCCCACTCCGCCCGAGCTTCTGAAAGCCATCGATTCCGCAGAGGACTTGGAGCGCGATGTCAGGGATTTGCCCGTCGATGTGTACCCGCGGGTGGTGAAAGCGCTCCTCGGCGGTATTCAAAATGCGATTTCGAAGGCGATCAATCTGCGGGAGTTACCGCCGGATTTTCAACCCCGGGTCGCCGAGTTGCTGGGTAAGCTCGGGGAAGTCAAAACCAAACTTTGGGCGCGATTCCCCGACACCGACCGCGCCGATCCGGGCACACCGAGCGTGCCTACCGGGAAGTGAGAGGAGTCGGACTTTGCAAATCGAGTTCGGAAAACTGCAACGAGTTCGGCGCCCCCGGGGGCGCCGACACCGAACTCGATTGAGGTCGAAGTTCAAATCTGCACCCGGCGGTTGTAGATCCACCACTCCAGCAAGACGACGAATAAACCGAAGCCGATGGCGTACTTCCACAATTCCAGCGGCTGCTTGCGGGCTTCGCCGGCGCTGATGGTCGTGTCGCCGATCTTGAATTGGCGCTGCGGGGCGAGGTTGCTCTCCTCGGCGTCGAATAGGTTCACGGCGAAGCGGCGCGATTGATCGCCCCACTCCGCGGTGTAGACGCCGAGGGCGTCGGTACCGCTGTAGGCGACGTCGGGCCGGGTACCGCGCTCGAATTTGGAGCCGAGATCTTGGCCCGGCTTCTTCACGAAGACTTCCTTGGCCGTGCCGAGGCGGAGTACTTGCACGCTGCCGGGGCGCAGGCTCTCTTCGGACTCGGCCCCGCGGACGTTGCCGAGTTGCAGGATCACGTTGCGGAGGAAGAGTACGAAGCTCGGGAACGTCGGCCAATCGGAGTGCCAAACTTGATCCGGGCCGTCGGCGTTCTCGCTGACGAGCGGGAAGGTCAGCACGAGGTCGGTGAAGGCCTGCCGGCGGATGGCGACGAGCAATTCCAGTTCGCGATCCCCTTCGATCAAACGGCTCGGCCGCGCGGCCCCCTCGGGCGGCTTGGGGAAGCGGAAGCAATCGGCGATGCGCATTTCGTCGAGGCCGCGCAGGTTCTTCAGCAGGGGATGGCGCCCTTGGGTGCCGCGCACGCTCGGGTTCTGCACGGCCGTCACGGCGAGCGGATCGCCCGCTTTGTTGCTGTACGGCGGCGTCGGATAGCCGAGGAAGAGCGTGTTGGCGTTCGGCATTTCTTCGGCGCCCGGGCCGCAGCGGTCGAAGATCGCGAGGTTGTATTTGCCGTCGCGCGCCGGGGCGAGGTAGTCCTTCGCATCGGCGAGATCGGCCGGTTTGATGTACGCGAACTCGCCCAGCTTCTTCGCCGAATCGGTTTCGAAGTAGTTCCGCAGCACCTTGTTCCCCGGCGTGACCACCAGCACCTTCGCTTTGCGCGAGACGCCGAGCACGGCCCACGCCGTGTCGTCGAGGCGGAGACTATCGAGGGCATTTCCTTGGTCGATACTCAGGCGCATAACCACGTCCGAGTTCTCGCCGACATCGGGGATGAGAAACTCGAAGCGGCCTTCGCCCGGCTTCGGATCGGGAGCGCGCTTGTCGGCGGGGAGATCGTCGGGATCGGCTGGACGCGGATCCTTGCGCGGCAGCGTGAGACGTTGGCCGTA
The DNA here is from genome assembly GCA_043737155.1 of Fimbriiglobus sp. Classification (GTDB taxonomy): domain Bacteria; phylum Planctomycetota; class Planctomycetia; order Gemmatales; family Gemmataceae; genus JALHQU01. Next base: position 5,066 of record JAYTBD010000711.1, read on the forward strand.
GGTGCCGACGACCTTCTCGTTTCGCTCCAGCACGTCGAGCACCACCTTCACTTCCTGCGGTTTGTCGCGGTAGTTCAGCACGTTGGCGCGGGCGTAGACCTTGCGGGCGTCGTCGCCGTCGCGCTCGACCTCGAAGCCGACGATGGCCAAATTGTCCGAGGTCGCGGCGATGGCGCCCGCCGGCATCTCCGGGTAGCGGATGCTCAAGTTCGCCAAGGCGAAATCGGAGACGGTGGGGAAACGACCGTCGGACAGCAAGTAAACTTCGGCTTGGATGCCGTCGGCGTTGAAGTAGGTGCGCTCCTTGCCCGGCTCGGGATTCGCCGGCGCCGCCGATTCGTTCTCGGTGCTGCGGTTGGGGTTCGACAAACTCGCGGCGAGCGCCAGCGCTTCGTCGATGCGCGTCGGGAATTGCGTCGGTTGAATCCCGCGTACGGCGGCTTTGAGTTCCTCGCGGTTGGTCATGTACGACTGACGGATTTCGGCCGTGCTGTTGAAGACGATGACCATGCCGGGGTCGGCGTCGGTCGAGGCGTCGATGACGCGGATCGCTTCTTCCTTGGCCCAATCGAGCCGCGTCGGTTTCACGTCGGTGGCGCTCATGCTCGCGGAGTTGTCGATCATCAGGATGTAGTGCCGACCGCCGGTGACGGCCCCGTGAGTGCGCGGCCCCAGCGCGGCGTAGAGGAACGTCAGCACCGTGAGCAGTTGCAGTAGCAGGAGGACGTTGCGGCGCATCCACTGCATCAAGCGGTTGACGTGCAGATCTTCAACGCTTTTCTTCCAGAGGAAGGTGCTTGCCACGGCGATCGGCTTGCGTTTCAAACGGAGGAAGTAGAGCAGAATGATGAGCGGCGGAATGCAGAAGAGCGCGATGGCCGCGGGGAGTGCCAGCGCGATGCGATGGCTGACGTCGAAGCGGTTCTCGAGTTCTTTGTTGATCTCGTTGCCGTACCCGGCGAGGTCGGCGCCGAAAACGACGAGGCTCGGAAGGGCTAGGAGAATCAGCGCCGCGACGGCGATCAGAAACAGGGTTCGCATCGGTTTAGGCGGGGTCCGGTGGCGGGGGCAGCGGCGGGAGTTGTTTTAGCAATTCGTCGATGTCGATGCCCGGCGGGGCGACGTAGTCTTCGGGGAGCGGGGCGCCGAGCACTTTGCGGCGACGGATCATCCAGTTAAGGATTTCTTTGGGGGTACGCTGACTCTGCCCCGCGGTATCCGGGATGTTTTCAATGACGACCGGGGGTCGGCCATTACCGTACCAAATGGTGAGTGTCGCGGTCGCTTTTCTTTCGGTACTCATGATTTGCCCTCTCCGGTTTCGAGTAGGTGAATCTTGCACTTGGTCATCGGTTCGCCGTCGATGGTCAAGCTGACATCGTACTCGCCGGGATGCCAAAATACGATCTCCGATAACTCCAAACGGAATGTGACTTCGAGCAGGCGGTCCGGGAAATCGACTATTGTGGGGAACTCATGAATGACGAGCCCGTTGGCAAGTCGCTCGATCTCCACCCTGAACGCCTTCATTCCAAACCCGTCGACGAAGACGGCGAAGACCGAGAAGGAGAAAGTGGTCGGAAATTCGACCGCCCGGAGAACCGACAAGCGATTGACGAGGGTCAGATATCGGGTCGCGGGGTTTTCGATAACCCGCTCGCACACGTGCAACCCGACGACGACCGGCAGTTCCACTTCCATTGCGATTCCATTTCCTCGCTTGCCGCTTCGAGGTTACACGCGTCTTGTCGTGGGGAAAGCTAAGATACCCTCACGAGCGGTCCGAAACCACGATGCTTCGCTCGGTCCGATCAAGATTCCGCCGTCCGAAACGAATGGCCCCGCGAAACCCCGGCGGATGCAGCGGGGTAGTATTGGCCGAGAGGGGATGCCGTGTCCGACGACCGCGACCTCGCCCGGCGGTGCCTCTCGGGCGATGCCGTCGCCACACGGGAGTTGGTAGAGCGGTTCCAACACGAGATCTACGGGTTGTGCGCGCGGTTGCTCCGCCATCACCAAGATTCCGAAGATGTCGCCCAGGAAGTCTTCCTGCGCATCTTCCGCAGCTTGGGAAAGTGGGATCCGAGCCGACCGCTGCGACCGTGGGTGCTGACCATCGCGGTCAACCGCTGTCGGACGTGGATGGCCAAGCGGCCCAAGCGGCCCGAGTTGATCGACTACATCGCCGAGTTGCCGAGCGGCGAGAAGCCGGCGGGCGACGGCGAATTGACGGCGGTGATCGCCGGCGCAGTCGAAGCGCTGCGGGACGAGTACCGGGAGGTGTTCGTCTTGTTCCATGAGTCGGGCCGGTCGTACGAGGAGATCGCCGAGGTCGTCGGCCGGCCGGTCGGCACCGTGAAGACGTGGCTGCACCGGGCGCGGGCCATCATCCTCGAGCGTTTGAACGAACTGGGCTTAATGCCCGCGAGCGAAATGAAACCATGACCGCCGAGACGCCAGAACCGAGCGACTTCCCGGCCTACTCGCCGGCGTGGCCCGATGCGCCGGTCGGTTTCGCGGGGCGTACCACCACCGCCGTGTTGGCCCAGCATCGGACGTTCCGCCGCCGCGTATGGATTGCCCGCGCGGGCGGATTGGCGATCGCGGCCTCGGCGGTTCTCGCCATCGCCATCGGCCTGTCTGCACCGAAAGCTTTGCCCGAGGTCGCCGCAATTCCCACGACCCCGGCGACTTTTGCCACGCCTCCGAAAGTCGAGCCGACTGCACCGATTCAGAAATCGTTCGCCGAGGCGAGGGATGCGATCGTCTCGATCACGCGCACGACGACCGACAAAGCGCTGGCCCCGACGATGACGGTGATCGCCTCCGCGGAAAAGTGGCCTATGCCGGGCGCGGTCGATCCGAGGACCGGCGTCGAAACGAACGGTTTCACCGATGCCACCGAGAGCGCCCGCACGGGTTTGGATCCCG
>JAYTBD010000712.1:0-7990 GCA_043737155.1 Fimbriiglobus sp.
GGCCGTGGAGGCGGAAACGAGTTTGAGCTGAATCACTTCGCCGGCCCCGTCACGTAGGGGGCTAACCCGCCTTCGCCCGGCTTGATCGACTTCGTCAGCTTCCCGCGCGAGTCCTCGACATACACCTTGAACGGATCGCCGCTGTAGCAGACCTCATTGAAGAAGGCGAAAACGTTCGAGTCTTCGGTCCGGAACATCGGGCCGAGTTTGCCGGCGGTCGTGGTGTAGCTGAAGTTGCCGAGGATTTCGCTCGCCCCGCCGTTCTTGGTATGCAGCAGCGTGCCTCCCCGCTCCGTCTTATAACCGAACACCCAAAGCTTGCCGCCGTCGTTGGTGATGTGCGTCCCCTCGTTCTCCACGTTCAACTGCCGGGCCCAAACGCGTTGACCCGGCTTGAAGCGGAGATCGTCGGTCACGATGTCCTCGATGAACAGATCCCCCTTTTTCGCGCGGGTGACCTTGCGCGTTTCGAGACTGCGGAGGACGACCGTGCGTTCGGTGGCGATCTCGATGCCGCCGTTGATCGGTGCGAAGTGCTCGATATGCAGGACCTTCGCATCGCCGTCTCCGACGATGAAATCCGGTTTCGAGTTCGAGTTGTAGTCGATCCAGTTCCCCACTCCGAGCAGGCGCCGGACATTGCCGCGGATGCGCACCGGTTTCTTCAAGTTGTAAGCGCCGGGGAAGAAGACGGTCGTCGCTCCGCTGTCGATCGCTTTCTGAATCGCCTCGGCCGAGTCTTTGTTCCCCGTCGGATCGGCGCCGAAGTCGTCGACCACGGCCCATGTCTTCGGATCGTCCCACGGGCAGTCGGGCGTTTCGAGCACCGGCAGATTCGCCGATCGCACCGGTGCGCCGAACGGATTGCTCGGGGTGCCTTGCATCCACTCCGCGACTACAGGCCCGGGCACCCCCTTCGTCGTCCCTTCCGAAACGATGGCCGACTTATACCCGGACGTAGTCACATTGCGGGCGAAAAACGGGGCCTTCCCCACGCTCACCGCGACCTTGGCCCCTTTCGGCGATTTCAACTCTGTGTCGATAAGCACGGTAAAGCTTTGCGCATCCACGGCCGGCACGTCGTTGGTGCTCTCCAAGCCGCGAATGCTGATCGACTGCCCGAGATTGGCGAGGCCGACCTTCGTTTGACCGACCAGTGTGATCCGTTCGAACGTCTGGCTGTTCACCGAGCCGGCGCAGCGGATACCGGTCTCGAAGCCTTGCACGCGCAGATTTCGCACGAGCATGGGCCCGTTCATATCGCGCTGACCCACGTCGAAGCCGATGAGCCCCCGACCGTCCTGCGAGACCACGGCGACATCGCGCACGGAGCCGACGTTGTTGGAGTAAAACTGTAAGCCGACGGCGCCGGGGTTATCCCGACCGACATCGAACGTGACATTTCGAATGTGGTTGTGGAACCAGTCCGCCGAGCCGAAGCCCCCGCACCACATCATCGTCCGGCCCATTTTCGGATCGGTGAAGATCTTGTCTTTCAGCCGCAGGATCGTCTTCGCGGTGTTCTGTCCGCAGATGGAGTTGAACCCCCACGCGTCCTGTTTCGCGCTGTTCTTTTTCGACCAGACCAACGGCTCGGAGATCAGGTAGGTGCCGTTTGGAAAATAGAGGATCTTGTGCAGGCCCATGACATCGAAGAGGGCGCGCTGGATGGTCGCGGTATCGTCGGTGACGCCGTCCCCCTTCGCGGAGTAGGGCGGTTTCGTGATATCCACGACGGCGGAGCATTTGGGGAACGCGATGTTCGCCGCGGAATCGAACGCCGCGCCGATGGGCGGTTCGGCCGCGGAGGATGGAGGGAGAATTGAGAGTGTGAACAGAAGCATGGTAACGCGCATCGGAACACCTTCGCCTGACGGGTGAGCCAATCAATAGCCGATCTGGGAGACGCAAAACGACTCCTTAATCCCGGTCGGGCGTCGGGTGTCGCGGACCCCACCCAACCCCTCGCTGGCGCGTCGGGCTAAAGGGAACGTCCGTTTGTCGGCCGAGCCGGGTTGCGTGAAATTCATGTGGGCGAATGCGCTCGGGGATGGGTTGCCCAAACCCGGCAAAATTCGTCACCCGCGTCGCCGCCGTGGTCGTTCGTCGTCATCATCGCGCGACGGGCGTCGGATCGGCTTCTGGGTTTGCGCGATCTTCAATCCAATGATCAAGCAAAACAGGCCCGGTAAGAACGAGCCGATGAGATAGCTGACATCAGGCGCCTTCGGAGAAGTGATTCCCGCGACGACTAAAAAGAGTACACCGAGGACGATCAGCACAATGCCCAACGGTTTCATCGTCGCCTCCCGCATCACCCGCCCGGGGTGATCGTGCCGCCGGCGGATTTGTTCGCCTTGATGCTGCCATCTTTCTTGTAGATCAGTTGCTCGGCTTGGTGGTAGTCGGATTGGCCGACGCCGACCGCGAGTTTGGAAAGCGACGCCAGACGGTTCGGGGTGCCGTCGAAGACAAATTGCTGGCCGTTGTAAGTGACCCGGCCGCCGATGCCCAAGTAGGTGTCGTTGCGGAACTCGGCGTTGCCGTTGGCGATCATCCACTGCACCGGCTTGGCATCCTTTTTCGTTTGCGACGACGACACCGTGAGCGAATCGACGCACGAGAGCATCGTCGATTTCTTCGGCAGGGCGTGCTTCTCGAATTGCAAATTCAAGTTCTCGGTGGGGATGCTGTACGCGGTGGCGCCCTTGTCGAAGACGGCCTCTTGAAACACCTTGCCCCGATCCTTCGCCATCATTTGCTTGTTGAAGTAGACGACCGTCAATTTCATCTCGCCCGTCTCGGCCTTGTTGGCGACGCGCCGATTCGGCGCGACGGCGACCGGGGCTTCCTCTTCGTCTTTCTCATAGCCGAGGATCCGCAGTTCCCCCTCGCCGGCGGCGAAGAGTTCCTGCTCCTGCTGGCGGTTGGTGAAGTCGATCTGCTTGGCCCGCAGCCGGCGGGCGCTGACGTACTTGTTCTCGGCGTCGAACACTTCTTCGAGGAAGTAGACGTCCCGCGACGGCTTGCCGGGGTATTGGACGCGCTCGTCTTCGGGCACGGGGGTGGTCACCGCCGTTTTCAACTTTGGCCCCCCCGCGGCTTGCCCAGTCTTGGAGTCCTTGACGGGTTCCTTTTTCCTCAACTGGTTGAAGTAAATCGGCCGGTCGAAGGTGACGTCGAGCCGGTGCCCTTGCAGCGTCGACCGGGTCGTGTGCGGGTTCGGTTCGCCCAAGTCTTTCGGCTTCGGCAACTGCTCGGCCCCGCGTGCCAAAAGGTCCGCCCGGGCGCCCAACTCTTTGGCCGGCGGATCGGGTAGCACGATCTGCATCGCATTGACGCTTTGCAAGAACTCCGCCTTGGCGCGGGCGCCGTAGAACCGCATCTCTTTGACCCAGACGATTTTGATATCGGCGGGTTTGCTCAGCTCCTTGCCGTTGAAATCGGCGCCGCTCCCCATCACGAGCAAGCCGGCGCCGTTGACCTTCGCCGTGTTGTTGGGCTGATCGATTTCGATGAACGGTCCGTAGAGCGAAGTCCCTTCGTAGTGAACCTCGGCGGGCACTGTCTCCACCCCGGTGCAAACCATAACGCTGCCCGCGGCCGACTGCTCCAGATTCAATTTGTTCGACTTGATGAGCAAACCGATCGCCGGCTTCGCGGGATCTTTCGGATCGGGGTTCTGGTAGGCGATGACCCGGTCTTCGCAGAGGGCATTTTCGAGTTCGTATTTCAACGTCGGACCGGCTTGCGCGGGCCGGACTTTCGGATCCTTGGGCGCCGCGGGCAGCGGGTAGCGGACGACGTTGGCGTGGATGACCCCGGCGCTCAGGTGAATCGGATTCGGCACTTCCTTCTCCGCGGCGATGACGACCGGCGGTGCGGACGGCTTCGGATCGGGCGGCATCGGCGCGATGACGGGCGGCAGCGGGCCGACGGGCGTGGCGACTGCGACGATCTTCGGCGGGGCGACATCGCGGAAGTTGACGAAGAGCTTGTCGGTCTTCTCAATGATCATGTCGGGCGAGCCGCCTTCGACGTTGCCCTCGGCGATCAACTTTTCTGGCGTCGCGCTCGTGTTCGTCGCTTTGCCGTCGACGCGCGTCCCGGCGGGTTTCTCGGTCGTGGCCAACCAGAGCCAGAGTTTGTCACCGGAGAGGCGCAAGTCGCCCTCCGTGTCGGCGAAGCGGCCCGGCCCCTCGAATTTCAGCAGTTCCTGCTTCTGCCCGGCGATCTTCTCGTGCTTCAGCGATTTGCCCCACGACGCGGAGCCGGTGATCTTCTTCTGCTCCCCGTCGAACATCTCCAGTCGGCCGGGGCCGTTGACGGACAGGGTCGTCGATTTGCCAGTATTCGATCCGGCCGGGGCGTCGAGCGCATCGATGACGATGTCGGAGAAGTTGACCGCGTCGCCGCCCCAGATCTGACTGCCGGCCTGCCGGGCATAGGCCGGGCTACCGCGGAGCGTCGTCACCGACCGGCCCTTTGAAGCATCGCGGTCGTACCGCAACTCCGTTCCTTGGGCGGTCAGGCCATCGGCTTCCACCGAGATGAACACTTGCGGCCCCGTGGCCGTGAGGGTCCGGAGCACGAAGCCGCCGCCGGCACGGGAACCGGCGACCGGGGCTTTGGACTTGGCGGACGGATCGGAGAAGTCGAGGAGCAAGTCAGTGCAAAAGAGGTTGTCTTGACCCTTGAACGCGGAGAGCCGGGTCACGGTGACGAGGTTCGGCTGGCCGGCGGGCGGATTCTGCGGGGCGATGTTGAAACGGGCGGTGCTCTCGTTGAGCTTGTAGCGGAACGAGCCGGGCGTTTCGATCATCATCAGCGATTTGTTCCAGAGCTTGTCGACGGTGCCCACCCCATCCCACACGGCACCGAGCGACGCTGGCATCGCCAAAGGCAAATCGGCCACAGACTTCACCCGGACGGCCGTGGTGATCGGCGCTTCGCCACCGGGCAGACCCGCTCCGCCTTCGCTCCAGAGATTCATCTGCACATTTTCTTGGAGCAGGATCTCGCGGACGGAGTTGCCGCTCGACTTGCCCTTGGCCGTGCCGCTTTTGCCGACGTCGTCGGGTTGCAAATAAATTTTCATCCCGTCGGCGGTGACGGTCGGCGGCGGTAGGGCGTAGCCCATGAGAATGTCGGCGATGGCGAACTGCCGGCGGAGATCGTCCGGCCGGGCCATAGCCACTGTCGGCACGGTGCCGCGGAGCATCCGCGGGAGGTTGTGGCGGTCGATGACTTCGACGGACGCGGCCGTCCATACGTGGGCGACTTCGGGGTTGTACGGGACCGTTTCGTCGGGCACCCGGTAGAAAAGTGGCCCGGGTGTGCGGATGAGCAGCCAGTCGGCGGGGTCGTTCGAGCGCTGGTTGTTGACGATCTCGATGCGCCCGCGGCGCGGGTCGTTGGATATGAGATCGGGATCCGAGATGAGTTCGATTTCGACGAGCTTCGCTTTGCCGTTGAGTTCTTGCAAACTGGTCACGTCTCGGTCGAAGCGGAGCCGAGCCTTGTCGGCGTGGAAGGTGCTGATCTCGCGGACTTCCCCGGGCGCCGATCCCGACTTGCCGAATTGGGCGAAGCTGATCGGCGACATCGTGACGATGGGGCTGCCGTCCACGTTCGTCGGACCGCTCGCGATGACGGACGCGCCGCCGTGCAGTTCGATCTTCAACTTGTAGGTGAGGTTGTTATCGGTGACTTCGACGCTGTTGGCCCCGAACGCTTCGGCGAGTTTCCGCTCCGTCCTCGAAACGGAGATATTCTCGGTGAACGGCTGACCCGACGCATGTTCGAAATACTTCGTCGGCAGATTGGGCAGCCCGTCGATCGAGCCGAAGGCGAGGGAGTAACCGACGTACGCGGCGACCGACCCGGTCAAGCCGAGGAGGACCAGCCCGATTCTGCGAGGCGTCCACACGCTGGGATTCTCCGATGTTGACCCAAACGGCCGCTCAGACCCGGAACTTGTCCACCGCGGCCGTCCATTGCCCCCGGAGCTTCAACAACCACTCGACGGTTTCGCGGACCGCACCGAGTCCGCCCCGTTCGACCGTCGTGTGGGCGGCGACCGCACGCACCTCGGGGCACGCATCCGCCACCGCGACGCACAGTCCGCATCGGAGCATTATAGGCAGGTCGGGCAAATCATCCCCCACCGTGCAGATCTTGTCCGCCGTCAAGCCGGTCTGCGCCAGCAATTCGTACAGCGCGGCCGCTTTATCGGAGCGGCCTTGCAGCACGGGCGACACGCCGAGTTCGGCCATCCGCCGGTCCACGGCGGGCGACGACCGGCCCGAGATCACGGCGACCCCCAGACCCAAATCCCGCCAGATTTTCAAGCCCGAACCGTCGCGGACGTGGAAACGCTTGATTTCATCGCCGTTCGCGGTGTAGGTGACCCGGCCATCGGTGAGGACGCCGTCGACGTCGAGGAGGAGCAATCGGATTTTGAGAGCGCGGTCGCGGATGTCGTCCGCGGTCTTGCGCACGAGGGATTCCCGGATGATTCGCTCGGTGTCGCTCATGACGAAGGGCCCACCAGCCGCAAAATGGGCGGCGCTTTGCCCGCCGGTTCGTCCGGTTCCAACGAGCCGATTACATCGGTGATATCGAGGAGGCCGATGGGCGAACCCGTGTCGTCGACAATGGGCAGCTCGCTGATCTTGCGCCGCCGCAAGAGTTCGAGGGCGTCGACCATCTTGGCGTGCCGGGTCAGCGTGAGCGGGTTGCGGGTCATCACTTCGGAAATCGGCCGGTCGAAGGCGTCGTCGGCGCGGTTCTCGAACAGCCGGGCCAAGTCGGAGTCGGTGAACAGTCCCGCGAGACGGCCGTCGGGGTCGGTCAGCATCACGGCTCCGGTCCGGCGTCCCCCGTGGCGGGCCATGGCGAAGACGGCACGGACCGTGTCGCCCGCGCCGGCGATCCGCAATTCGCCGCCGCGCCGCATGGCGCTTTCGACCGTGGAGAGTTTGCGACCCAAACTCCCGGCCGGGTGGAATTGGGCGAATTGCTCGGCCCGGAACTGCTTGAGTTCCGCGAGCGTCAACGCGAGGGCGTCGCCCAACGCGAGCATGACCGTCGTACTGGTACTCGGGGCCAGTGAGAGCGGACACGCTTCGATCACCGGCCCGTAAACGATCGCGCTGTCCGCGGCCTTCGCCAAGCGGCTGTGCGCGTTCGCCGTGATCGCCAGCAGTGGCCCCGCCAAATCCTTGAGTGGCCCAATCAAGCGCATCAGCTCTTCGCTTTCGCCGCTGTGCGAGAGCACCAAGACCGCGTCGTGCGGGTGAACCATGCCCAAATCGCCGTGTACGGCCCGCGTCGCATCGAGCAAATAGCTGCGGGTACCGGTGGAATTGAGCGTCCCGACGATCTTCTGGCCGACATCCGCCGACTTGCCGACGCCGGTCACGGCGATGCGGCCCTCGCAGGCGGCCATGGTGCGGATGACCGCTTCAAAACTCGCCCCCAACCGTCCGGCGACCGAACGGAGGGCGTCCGCCTCGGTGATCAACACCGTGCGGGCGAAGGCGAGCAGATCGAGTTTGGGGGTCGCGGCTTGGGCAGTCATGGGTCGCCGAGGACGGAAACGGAGTTCGCCGGAGGTATATCGTCGTGGAGAATCGCCGCAATCGCAAGTGGTGTCACCGATCACCGGGCCACCCGAATCACATCGGCTGCTTGTCCGGATGAAGGTAGACAAAGCTTTTGCCCAGCCGGCCGCCGTAGTTGCCCGCGGAGATCCTCACCAGATCCGGCGTGTCCATGCTCGCGGCAATGGCCGCTTGGGTCGCGGCCGCGATCGAAGCCAAGTCGGGGCCGTTGATGATGATCTCTTGTACGCTCGTCACGCCGTCGGGCAATCGGCTCTCGATGCCATCCTTCCCCCGCAGGGTCGGGCAGAATTCGGCGTAGGTACTGGCGATGCTGAACTTGTACTTGCTCCCGGCTTTGCTGCCGCTGGAGGCGACGCCGCCGG
>JAYTBD010000713.1:0-7978 GCA_043737155.1 Fimbriiglobus sp.
TGCGTGAGCGCCCGAAGTCATAGTCGCAAACTCCGGGCGCTCACGCAACCCGGCTCACATCTCACCAGAGGGAGAAAGAATTACCCCGCGTCTTCGACACGCTTCGGCGGATGGAAGAAGAGCGCTAGCAGCACCGCGCCGAACACCGCGGCGAAGAGGCTGTACTCGAACACCGCCGGGAAATCGAGTTTGTCGTCGACGGTGTACTGCTTCAGCAACTTCCCGCAGGCGAAGTTGGCGACGAACGGCCCGACGCCGAGGATCAGCACGTTGAACAACCCCTGCGCGCTCGTGCGGACATCCTTGGGGAAATACTTGTCCACGAAGATGTAGACGGTGGCGAAGAAGAAGGCGTAGCAGACCCCGTGCAGCAGGATGACCGCAATCACCGGCGTCTCTTGCGGGAAGAAGGCGAAGACGGCGAAGCGGACCGCGTGGCCGAGGACGCCGACGATCATCGTCGTGCGCCAGCCGAAGCTCTTGAGCACCCAACCGAGGGAAAGCATCGTCACGATTTCCGCGACTTGGCCGAGCTTCATCGTCGCCCCGACCCAGTTCGACGGGATGCCGACGCTGTTTTCGAGGAAGCCGCCCGTCCAGAAGAAGTAACTCTGGTGCACGGCCGCATCGATGAAGGTGACCAAGAAGAGCACGGCGAGAAACGGCTTCTTCAACAGCTTGAGGGCTTTCAACCACGCCAGCGAATCGCCGGGGGCGGCGGGCTTCGGCGGCGTGTGGGGCAAGAAGAGGCTGTAGGCCGCCAAGACCAGCGACGCGGCCCCGGCGACGAGGAAAATGTAGCGCTTGCCCGACAGCCCCGCCGCCCCGCCGAGCGGTGTGCCGAGGGCGGCGCCGATCAGGTCGAAGCCCGATTTGCCCGACGCGTTCACCGCCGCCCAGTCGACGAGGATAAAGATGAACGGCCAACTGGCGACGATCCAGCCGATGGTGCCCCAAAGGCGCACGGGGCCGAACTGCTTCTCCGGGTTGGTGAACGCCGCGAAGGCGATGGAGTTCGTGATCGAAATCGTCGGCACATAGAAGATCGAGTGCAGGAGCATCAGCGCGAAGAACGGCCAGAATGGAGCCAGCGGTTCCTTGGCATCGCCGACCAAATAGCCGGCTTCTTTTTTGGTCACCGTGAATGTCGCGGGGATGCGCGGGTCGGCCAACTTCTGATCCTTGCGCTCGTCTTCCGTCGCCTTCGTGTACTTGTCCGTGTCCGCCGCGAACTTGTCCCACTTCACGTCGAGCCCGTCAATTCGAATCGCCGTGCCGTCGGCCATGGTGCCGATGCCTTGCGTGTCGTTGTCGCCGCGCGCCGAGATCAATCCGGAGTTGAACTCGCCCGGGTTGATCCCGAGGGGAGTTTGCAGGAAGAATAGCCCGATGATCGCCCCGCCCCCGATGAGGTGGCTGACGGCGAGGAACTTCTCGGCGGCGAATTTGCGGTCGACGATCTGCGAACTGAAGAACAGGGCGACCAGCGCGCCGATGTTGAAGGCGCCGAATACGAATCCGTTCATCCACCACTCGGGGAACTTCAATCCTTGGACGTACGGGAAGCCCAATTCGAACCACGCCCCCCAGATGAAGAACTGCAGGAACATCATGAAGCTGAGCTTGAGCATGAGGCCGGGCGGGGTGACGGCGGGGGGGACGGCCATGCTGGATGGACTCCGGTCGGCGGGCGGATCGATGCGCAGAATGTAAATCGGCCCGTCGGAAGCGGCAATCGCAAACCGCGCCGCCCGCGTATAATTTCCGCGATGACTCCGCCTCCCACCACGCTGGTTTTCGATTTCGACGGCACCCTCGCGGACTCGTTCGCGTCGGCCGTGGCCATCTTCCAACGCATCGGCCCGAGTTTGGGGTTGAAGCCGATCCTCGATCCGGAGTCGGCGCGGTCGATGCCGACACGCCAGTTCCTCAAGCAAGTCGGCGTGAATTTCTGGAAGCTCGGCCGCGTCGTGCGCGCCTACCAAGCCGCGGCCGCGGACGAAGCCCACAAGTTGAAGCTCTTCCCGGAGTGGCCCGCGACTTTGCGTTCACTGCACGCCCGCGGGGTGAAGCTGGGCATCTTGTCATCGAACCGCGAAGAGACCATCCGCACGTGCCTGCGCGTCAACGGCGTCGAAGAATTGTTCGCGTTCGTCGTCGGCTACCCGAAGCTCTTCGGCAAAGCGAAGGCCCTGCGGAGGATCGTCAAAGGCCAAGGATTGGAGCGCGCGGATTTGCTCTACGTCGGCGATGAGACGCGCGACATCGAAGCGGCGCACAAAGCGAAGGTCCGCGTCGCCGCCGTGGGCTGGGGCTTCCAGCGTCCCCACGTCTTGATGGAAGCGAAGCCGACGGTGTTCGTGGAATCGCCCGGGGAGTTGCTAGGGTTGTTCGAGGATTAGGCTCGGGCATCGGAGTTTCCAATTCACCCCCGGCGCCGGGCGATCCATCTCTCGACGAGTCCGAACGCACCTTCCGCCAAAATCGCCATGAGCGCGGCGGGGATCGCCCCTTCGAGCATCATGGGGATGTCGGCCTTGTCGATGCCGCGGAGGATCGGCCGGCCGTAGCCGCCGGCGCCGATGAACCCGCCGAGCGTGGCAGTGCCGACGTTGATGACCGCGGCCGTCTTCACCCCCGCGAGGATCGTCGGCGCCGCAAGGGGGAGTTCGACGCGCCGGAGAATGGCCCAGCGCGTCAGGCCCAAGGCGTTCGCCGATTCGCGCAGCGACGGCGCGATCTCGGTCAGGCCGGTGTACGTGTTCCGCACGATCGGCAACAAGCTGTAGAGGAACAGCGCGGCGATGGCCGTGGGGGCGCCGATCCCACTGCCGAGGAGCCACTTCGTCAACGGCATGAGAAATAGAAGCAGCGCGAGCGAGGGGATCGTCTGGAGGACACCGGTGGTCGCCAGTACCATTTGGCCGACGCGGAGTCGCTTTGAAGCGAGGACGCCGAGCGGAATCGAAACGAGCATCGCGGCGAGCAGCGATGGGATCACCAGTTGAAGGTGTTCGACGGTGGTGACGCCCACACGGCTCGCCAGGGTATCTTCCTCGGAACGGGAGTCGCCGAGCGACTTCGCCGCCAAGAATTCCCCGGCCACCGCGCTCTCCTTGTCTTTCTTCACCTGCACCCGGCTGTTCATCTCCTGCATCTCGCGCTCGCTGATCCGCCCTTCCATCTTGCGGAGCCCGGCGACCACGGTCGGCAAACGGTCTTCGAGGTCGGCGCGATAGAGCCAGACCGCTTCGTAAGCTGGGAAGAAATTGCGGTCGTCGTCGAGCACGAGCAAGTCGTGTTGGGCGATCTCCCCGTCGGTGGTGTAGACCTCGGTGGCGTGCAGCGATTTGTCGACGACCCCGGCGTAAGCGACGGTGTGCTTCATTTCGCGGACGTCGGTTTGGGGGAGTCCGTAAGCCCGTTTCAACCCCGGCCAACCGTCGGGTCGATCGCGGAACTCGGGGATGAACCCGAAGCGGAAATCGGTATGGATCCGGAGGTCGGAGATTTTTGCGATGCCGTATTCCGCGGCCACATCCCGGCGCATTCCCAGGGCATAGTTGTTCCGGAAGCCGAGCGATTTGCTCCTGCGGATGCCGTGCGCGGCGAGCGCCGCATCGAGGTCGGGCGGGTCGTCCTTCAAGATTTGTCGGGTGATGGTACCCGAGTATTCGGGGTAAGCATCGATATCGCCCTGGGTGAGAGCGAGCCAAAGCGCCGGGGTGCTGCCGAGGTCCTTGCGTTCGGCGTCCGCCCCGGCGCCGCGGCTCAAGTTCGCACCCATCTCGGCCAGCAAATACGACTCGGTGAATTGCTTCGCGCCGATGGCCACGGTCGGTCGTTTATCGGTGGTGTCCGAACAGCCCGCGACCAAGAGCGCGATCAGGGCGAAGCGCTTCATGCGGCCTCCGCGGGGACTTGAGGGCCGCGCTGGGCTTGTACGAAACGGGTGACGAACGGGTCGGCGGGGCGGTGCCAGAGGTCGGCGGCGCTGCCGTCCTGCACGATGAGTCCGTCCTTCAAAAGGACGATGCGGTCGGCGAAGAACGACGCTTCGCCGAGATCGTGCGTGACGAGCACCACCGTCTTGCGCAGGGTTTGGAAGATATTCCGGAGATCGTCTTGGAGTTCGGCGCGTACGAGCGGATCGAGGGCGCCGAGCGGTTCGTCGAGCAGCAGCGCGGCCGGGTCGAGCATGAGGGCGCGCATCAATCCGACGCGCTGGCGCTGGCCGCCGGAGAGTTGATGCGGGGAGCGATCCAAACCGTCGGCGGGGAAGCGGGTCAACTCGGCGAGTTCGGCAATCCGGTCCTCGATTCGGGCGCGCGACCAGCCGAGATGGTCGGCGAGCAATGCGACATTACCGCGGGCGCTCAGATGCGGAAATAAGCCGCCGTCTTGAATGACGTAGCCAACTTTTCGGCGGACCGCCTGTGCTGACACCCCGGTGACAGCGGTGCCGTCGAACGACACGGTGCCCTCATCGGGTTCGATCAGCCCGATTAGCAGACGGAGGAGCGTGCTCTTTCCACAGCCGCTGGGGCCGATGAGGACCGTCGTCTTCCCGGCGGGGATGCCGAGCGTGATAGGGCCCAGTGCGCCGCGGCCGGCGAACCGCTTGGCCGCGCCGTCGAGTTGGAACATCAAGCCACCGATACGCCTTTCCAAAACGCCACGTACCCGGCGATATTCTTGGCCGCATCTTTGGGGGTCGGGTAATACCACGCGGCGTCGGGGTTCTGTTTGCCATCGACTTCGACGGTGTAATAACTGGCCGTGCCCTTCCACCCGCAGACGGTGTGCGTCGACGTCGGGGTGAAGTGTTCCATTTTGACGGAGTCGGCGGGGAAGTAGTGGTTCCCCTCGACGACGATGGTCGCGTCCGATTCGGCGAGGACGGTCCCGTTCCAAGTGGCTTTCGGCATGGTGGCGCTCGTAGGTGTCGAACTATCCGATTGCGGTCAAAAACAGCACGGCGAAGTACCGCTTCGCATCGGTCCAGACGGCGTCGGTGCGGAAGCCGCAGTCGGCCGCGCGGGCGCCGAGTTCGCCGACATCGTACTTGTACGAATTCTCGGTGTGGATCGACTCCCCGCGGCGGAAGCGGATCTCGGCGTCGTCTAAATGGACGGTTTGATCGACCGTGCTCACGAGGTGCATTTCGATGCGGGAGCGAACAGGATTGTAAAAAGCCCGGTGCCGGAAACGCGCGGGGTCGAAGTCGGCGCCGAGTTCGGCGTTGATGCGCACGAGCAAATTCCGATTGAACGCGGCGGTCACCCCCGAGCGGTCGTTGTAGGCCGCTTCCAGCACCGCCGGGTCTTTCCGCAGATCGACGCCGAGCAACAATCCTCCGCCGGGACCGACGAGGTGGGCGACCTTGCGGAGCAATTCGTCGGCGTCGGCGGGGTCGAAATTGCCGAGGGTCGAACCGGGGAAGTAGACGACCCTCCGCGCTGCGGCGCGGGCGGGCATGTGAAAGTCGGCGGTGAAGTCGGCGCAGACGGGGAACACATCCAAGTCCGGGTAGTCGTCGCGGAGTTCGTGCGCCGCGTCTTCGAGGTGTTCGCCCGATACATCCACCGGGACGAACCCGGCGGGCCGGTCGAGGCGGTCGAGCAGCAAGCGCACTTTCGTCAAGCTGCCCGCGCCGAGTTCGATGAGCAGGCAGCGCGGTCCGCAGCGCTCGGCCATGTCCGGGGCGTGCTGCCGCATGATGCCGAGTTCCGTGCGCGTCGGATAATACTCGTTCAACTCGGTGATACGGTCGAACAAGCGCGAGCCGGCGGCGTCGTAGAAGTACTTCGCCGAGAGCCGCTTTTGACGGCGCGTCAATCCGGCGCGCACGTCGGCGCGGAAACAATCGGTTTCGATCGCGGGGAGAGTCGCATTCATCGAGAAAGATCCCGTGCGAGGCGGAGTCCGGAAAATTGCCAGCGGGCGTCGGGCGGGAAGAAGTTGCGGTAGGTCGGGCGAATATGTCCGGCGGGGGTGACGCACGAGCCGCCCCGCAGGATCATCTGATTGCACATGAACTTCCCATTATATTCTCCGACCGCGCCGGGCGCCGGCCGGTAGCCGGGGTATGCGGTATAGGGGCTGGCGGTCCATTCCCACACATCGCCGAAGAACTGGCCGCGACCCGTATCGGCAGTCGGATGCAGCGCGCCGGATTCGAGAAAGTTGCCCGCGAGATCCCGGCCTTCGCAGGCTGTTTCCCATTCGCCTTCTGTCGGCAATCTGGCCCCGCTCCAACGGGCGAACGCATCGACTTCGTAGAAACTCACGTGGCACACGGGCCGCTCCGGATCGAGACATTTATCGCCGTGCAGGGTGAATACCGAGTACCCGTCCGGGCCTTTCGACCAATGGAGCGGCGCCTCCCATCCGTGTTGCAAACGGGATGCCCAGCCATCCGCGAGCCACAGCTCGGGGCGCCGGTAACCGCCGTCGTCGATGAACGCGAGGTACTCACCGGCCGTGACCAACCGCGAGGCGATTTGGAATGCTTCGAGGAAGATGCGGTGGCGCGGCAGTTCGTTGTCGAACGCGAAGCCGGCGCCGTCGTGCCCGAGGGAACGGACGCCGGCGGGGAAGTCGTGCCAGCGCAGCGGTGTCGCCTGAATCGCGGAACCCGGCGCCGACTTCGCGAACGCCGGTCGCAGCGGGTTCAGCCCGAAGGCGTGCTTCAAATCGGTCAGCAGAAGTTCTTGGTGCTGCTGCTCGTGGTTCAACCCGAGTTCGACGAGACTGGCCAACTCCGGTCCGATGCGCTCCAGCAAACCGAGCATCCGCTCGTCGACGGCCCGGCGGTAGGTCATCACTTCCGCGACCGTCGGCCGCGATAGCAAACCGCGCGATGCGCGCGGCCAACGCTCGCCGACCGCTTCGTAATAGGAGTTGAACAAAAAACCGAACCGCGGGTGGTACGGTTCGAATCCCGGTTCCGATTGCGCGAGCACGAACGTCTCGAAGAACCACGTCGTGTGCGCGAGGTGCCACTTCGGCGGACTCGCCTCGGGCATCGATTGGAGTTGGTAGTCCTCCGTCGCCAGCGGCTCGCAAAGTCGGACCGACTGCGCGCGGATAGCCCGGTAGCGTTCCACGAGGCTCGAACTTGGCATGTCTTGAATCACGGAATCATCATAGGCAACGTCGGTTCGCCGTTGACACCCCCGCCGCGCGGGCGCAAGCTGGAGTACCTTTCCTCCCGCGGGCCGACCCATGACTCCCTTCGCCGTTCTGCTGCTCGCCTCCCTCGCGACCGACGCCCCCAAGCCCCTCGTCGCCGGCGATCCCGCGCGACTCGAGCGCATCCGCAAAGCCGAGATGCCCACGTTCGACAAGCCCGTTTCCTTCGACACGCCCGAAGCCGATGCGATCCTCGCGGCGCTCGAAGTTTTCCCGCCCGACAACCCGTGGAACCTCGTCGTGAGCGAGTGGCCGCTGCACCCGAAATCGAAGGAGATGATCGCCGGCATCGGGGTCGCCAAGCCGCTGCGGTACAACCCGGACATGAACTTCATCCTCGTCCCGGCCGACCAGAAGAAGCTCGACGTGAAGATCGTGGCCTACCCGGACGAATCGGACAAAGGGCCGTTCCCCGTGCCGGACAACATCCCCATCGAGGGGTGGCCCGCCTACTACCAGCGCGACCCGAAATTGAAGGAGATAACGCTCGAAGATTTGCAGCGCGACCGGTTCGACAGCAAGGGCGATCGGCACGCCACCGCCATCGATCCGGTCAACCGCGTGCTCTACGAATTTTTCGGCATGAAGAAGACCGAGGCGGGTTGGCAGTGCGACAGCGAAGCGACCTTCGACCTCAAATCGAACAAGCTGCGTCCGGACGGGTGGACGTCCGGCGATGCCGCCGGGCTGCCGATCTTCCCGGCCGTCGTCCGCTACGACGAGTTGAAGCGCGGCGCGGTCGAGCACGCCCTGAGGGTCACCGTCACCAAAACCCGCAACGCCT
>JAYTBD010000714.1:0-7962 GCA_043737155.1 Fimbriiglobus sp.
GTCGCCGTCACGGTCCCCTTCGGATTGTCGAACGCGAACGGGTCTTCCTTGTCGGCCTGCTTCGTCAGTTCCCGGTCGAGCTGATCCGAGATGTTCTTGAGCTTCGCGTTGGTTTCGTTGTAGCGCTGCTCCGCCAAATCGTACTCTCCCTTGGCTTTGCCGATGTCGATGCGGTAGTCTTTGCTGGCGGCGGTGAACTCGGCCTTCTTAGTTTCCAAATCCTTGGCCAAGGCGGCGCGGATGAGGTCGATCTTCTTGGGTATGTCCGCGGTCGCGGTGGCGAACCGGGTCTTCTCAGTATCGTAAGCGTCCTTCGCGGCCTTGAGGTCGACTTCGAGCGTGGCGACCGTCTTCTTCTCGGCGTTCAGCTTGCGCATCGCCATTTCGCGCTCGGCGTAGTTCTTCACGATAGCTTCGACGAGTGGGCCGGGGGTCGGGGCCGCGAGCATTTCGCCCTGGTTCGGCCACGGCCACGCGAACAGTTGCGCGGCCGTCGGGGAGAACTTGTCGCCGGGGACGCCGACGAAGCCGGCCTTCTCGGCATCGATGGCCGTTTGGAGCCGGCCGTTGATGCGGTCCATGATCTTTTTGTGCTCGTCGCGCAGGAAGTCTTTGTTGGCCGAAGCGGTGAGCTTGGGCCGGTCTTCTTCCGTCCCCATGCCGAGGACCACTTGGTGCAGGCGGAGGTTGTCTTGGGTCTTCGACAACTCGTTGCGGGAGGTCTTCTCCTTTTCACTGGCGTCGGCGGCTTCCTTCTTGGCGCCGTCGATATCGCCTTGGAAGCTGTAGGCGATGCCGCCGCAGACGAGTGTCGCCAATACGAAAAAGACGAGGGCGACGATGAGGGGCGTTTTCCCCTCGCCGCCGCCGGAGTTGTTGGGCTTGGTGCGGGCCATGGTGTATCCTCGATCCGGAGCGGGTGATGCCGGGCGATGTGGACATCTAGGTAGTATAGGCTTACCACCAAGTCCAAACGGGCGATACGCCCAGTCAATTAGAAACACCGGAGTCGTCCCCGGCGTTGGCGCGGAAGGTCGGCCCGGGACGATTACTCGTAGCGCAGGGCTTCCACCGGTTGCACCCGGGAGGCCCGGCGTGCGGGATAAAGCGCCGCGCAAGTCGTGATGAACAAGGCGAAACCGACGGTGCCGAGGCAGAGCCAGAGCGGGAACTCGAAGACGCTGGTGCTGAAGATTTTCTCCGGCGATTGCTGCTCGATAAGCCCGACCACGAAGCCGTCGCCGGGGATGGAGAGCAGCCAAGCCAGCAGCAGGCCGAGCAGACCGCCGATGAAACCGAGGACCGTCCCCTCGGTGAGGAACATCAGCAGGATCGCCGAATCGCGGGCGCCGAGCGACTTCCAAATGCCGATCTCGCGGGTGCGTTCGAGCACGCTGGTGAAGAGCGTATTCGTGATGCCGATAGCCGCGACCAGCAGCGAGATCAGGGCGAACAGGTTCAACCCCGCGGCGATCAGGGTCACCTCGCGCTTCACCGATTGGTAGAACTTCAACCCGGAAAAGCAGTCCATCCCGTCGCCTTTGATTCCGTCCACCACCGCGGGCAGATTGCCGCCCGGTTTCACCTTCACGAAGGCCTCGGTGTAACCGAGTGAGGCGAGTTCGGGGAACTGCGAATAGAGGCGCTGACCACCGCCGGCCGTGAGGAAAACTTGGGCGTGATCGCCGCGCATCTTGTGCGGACTGAGGGGGTCGGCGAGCGATTCCTCCTTGCTGGTTTCCCGCAGCACGCCGACGATGCGGAACTCCGCGGCCGCGCTCGTTTCGCTGCGCTTGGTCGCGGTCGTGTCGGTGCGCTTGCGCGTCATCACGAGCTTGACGATCGCCTTCTCTTCGGGCGTCAAGTCGAAGCCGTCGATCTTCTGCGGGAGTTGGTCGACGATCTTGGTCAGCGTCTGCGATTGCGTGCGGGTGATCGCTTCGTCGACCTGCCCGCTGCCGGGGGTCAATAGCGCCGCGAGCACCCCGGCCTTCTCGAACTCGGACTTGCCGAAGACGAGCCGGATCGTGCGGCCGAGCGCGCCGTCGAGTTCCGCGTCCGAGCGCAGGCCCAAGTTGTAAAGCTGGAACTCGGTGATGACCGCTTCGTCCGGCCCCTCGGCCATGCGTCCGCGGATCAATCGTGTGTCGAGCTTGGGGTCGAAGGTGTCGAGCCGCCCGGCGTACGTCTGCCCCGGCGCCATTTTCTCCCCGAGCCAGACTTGCCCCGAACTGTTGCGGAACACGCGGACTTCTTCGACATCGGGCAGCGCTTTCAGATACTCGATCCGGTCCGCCGTGATCAGTTTGATTTCCTTCGGCCGGTTGTTCTGCCGATAGTCGCCGATCAAGCGCTGGCGGATGCGTTCGCGGCGATCCTCGGGCATCTCCCCTTTGACCAAGAGCTTCTCGGGTGGGAAGTCCTTCTCGTCGAGGAGTGTCTGCCCGCGGTTGGCCGGGAAGACGGTGACCCACCAGAAGTCGTCGCGGGATTTGAACTCGTTGTCGATGAGCGCCCGTAGCCCCAACCCGAGGGACAAGCTGAACGCCAGCGCGCAAGAACCGACGGCGACGCCGAGCAGCGTCAGGGAAGTGCGCGCCTTTTGACGCCAAAGGCCACCCAATGCGGAGCGGATGAGGTCGGATTTGCGCATGGGATGAGTTTACGGCAACGCAGGTGTGTTTTGCACCGCTTTTGTCTGTCCAGCGCTGCACCCCCCCACCCCCCTCTGGACAGACTCAAAATTTTCTGGACAGACCGAACTTTTCTGGACAGACCATGCCGCCCTAGGACTTATGGCGAGCGCCGGGACAGGCTGCCGGCTGGACAGACGATTGTTGTCATGAGTTTTTGGTTCGACGAATTTGCAGCGACTTACCGATCAAATTGGGTTTGCGTGGACGTCAGAAATAAGCGCTTGAATTGCGTCTGGCGTCGTCCACGAGGAGTGGCGCGACACTTGCATCATCATTTTCGAGCCGGTGCCGTTCAAACTCACACTTCTACGAGAAATAGTCCATGGTCACGAATCACAGTCGCGGGTTCGCCCGCGCGCGGGCGTGGGTCATGGTTGTCACACTGGCGGCCACGCTGTCCGACGAGGCGCGGTGTCAGCAGCCCCGAGCGGACGTTACCGACACGTCGGACGCGGCTCTCGTGAAGCTGCTGCCCGGGTTCGAGAACGGCTCGGCGACTGTCAACGGGGTGAAGCTCCACTACGTCACGGGCGGCAAAGGCCCACCGCTCGTGCTGCTGCCGGGCTACCCGCAGACGTGGTGGTCTTACAGCAAGATGATGCCGCCGCTGGCGAAACGGTTCCGCGTCATCGTCGTCGACATTCGCGGCATGGGTAGTTCCGACAAGCCGGCGAGCGGGTACGACAAGAAAACTATGGCGAAAGACGTGTACGAGTTGATGCGGAAGCTCGGGCATGACAAGGTCAACATGGCCGGTCACGACATCGGGTCGATGGTCGCGTTCAGCTTTGCAGCCAACCACCCGGACGCCGTGCTGAAGCTGGCACTCCTCGACGTGCCGCACCCGGACGAGTCCTTCGCCGCGATGAAGCTGCTCCCGGAAGAAGGCAAGTTCGGGGCGAAAGTCGACGACGAACACCCCATCTACACGTGGTGGTTCGCGTTGCACCAGACCGAGGGGCTGACCGAGAAGCTGTTCGCGGGCGGCGGCTTCAAAACGTACTTCGAATTCAAAATGAATTACCTGTTAGAAAACCCGGCCAGCATGACGCCGCTAGACCGCGCGGTATGCATTGCCGCAAACTCGACCCCGGACGCCGTGCGCGCCGGGAGCGCGTGGTACCGGGCGTTTCCGCGGGATATCAAAGACAGCAAAACCTACAAGAAGTTGGACGTCCCGGTCTTGGGGCTCGGCGCCCACCTGACCGGATACAAGTGGTTGCAGTCGTTGGATTCGAAGGCCGATAACCTCAAAGTGGTTAAAATCGACAAGAGCGGTCACTTCATCTGCGACGAACAGCCCGATGTCGTGTCGCGGCATCTGATCGAATTTTTCAAATAGCCGAACGGCTCGAGAACCGGGCCCGGAACGTCACTAAGACCGTAAACGCAGAGGGTGAAATCGATGTCTCAGATAACCGATCTCACGGTCATCGACCGTTTCATCATCTTCGAACAGCTCAACATGCATCAGCGAACCATCGACACGGGTTGGGGGCGCGAGCAGGCCGAGCTGTACAACCGCCTGTACTGGCCGGAGGCCAAATTCCACGTCAACGACCTGCGCACCTCGACCTTCGAGGGCCCCGACGGCATGAAGCGGATGTTCGACTTCGCGCACAGCGTTTTTCCGATGGACAAGTGGTTCCACTCGATGGGCGCGTTCGAGATTTCCGTCTCGGGTGACCGGGCCGAGGCGCACTGGCGATGGGTCGTGTCTTGGAAGGCCGAGCGCGTCGGAACCGTATCGACCGGCACGTACGACGACATCTTCGAGCGCCGCGAGGGCGTGTGGAAGTGCTTGGAGCGAACTTCCAAGACAGATCCCAATTGGCCGGCGGAGTTGTTCCAGCCCTTCCTCGACGCGGCGGATGTCACCTTCAAGGCGTCCTGACAAACCGCGGCCGGAGCGGATGCATCGGGGCGCACACGCCGACTCGAACCCAACCGAAACGGACACAC
The DNA here is from genome assembly GCA_043737155.1 of Fimbriiglobus sp. Taxonomy (GTDB): domain Bacteria; phylum Planctomycetota; class Planctomycetia; order Gemmatales; family Gemmataceae; genus JALHQU01. The sequence goes on from JAYTBD010000714.1 coordinate 4,659, forward strand.
CGGTGCAAAAAAATAACGTCGGAATCGTCCGGGAACTCCTCGCGGGGGCAACCGACCCCGAGGTCGTCACCAGGCTCGTCGCCCCGGATGCCACGTACGTGTCTCTGAGCTACGATAATCCCGATCTGAAGAAAATCATGCCTTGGGCGGGCACGCACAATGAGGAGGGGCCCGCGGCCTTCCTCGGGACATTCGTCGGCGTGCATACCTTCTGGACGGTTGAGGAGTTCGACATCCGGCAGATATTCGGTTCCGGGGAGAACGTGGCGGTTTTCGGCAGCTTCACCCTGCGCTCGAAGAAGCTCGGCAAAGTGGTCACCTCTCCGTTCTCCGTACTCGCAAAAGTGAAAGACGGGTCGGTGACTTACATGCAATATATGGAGGACACTTTCGCCACGGGATCGACGTTTCGGTCGGGCGGCACTTGGAAATTCCAAAGCGACCCCGAAGGTGGGGAGATTGAGATCTGATTCCGACAGCTAAACGTCGGTGGCGGTTCACGGGTTCCAAAGGGACGCCGCCTTTGGCGCCGCAGCCGACAGCGGGGCATGATTCGTTTTTGTAACACATAGCTCTCCGGTGCCGCACCGGCCCCCGAGCTTGGTCGTTCGACAGCAAGAGAGAACTCGAATGGCTGTGTTGGCGATCTTCACCTACGATGTGGTGCCCGGCCGGATGGCCGACTTCTTGGCCAAACTCGGGCGGGCCGGGTCGCCGGAGTTCGCGAGCCCGGTCCTGCCCTCCGGGGTCCGGTTGTTCCGGTCCACCGTTCCCGGCCCCGACACCGGACCGGTGTCGCTGTTCATCGAGTACCCGGACATGGCCGCCTACGGGGCGCGGACGGCTTGGGAGCAGGGCAACCCGGCGTGGCGGGAATTGTTCGCCACCCGCCCGGACTCGCCCGAGCGGCTGGTGTCCGTCCAGCTGCTCACCGAGTTCGTCCCCGGCTGAGTCAAGGCACGCCCGACCAGATGCTGTAGCGGATCGGCCGGGAACAATTGCGTTCTGAGAATTCGTGGCTCACCCAGTCCCGTCGTCGGCTGAGCTTAGCCATCGAGCGGCGAGAGGAAAATGCAATGATGCGATTGTCGCTATTGGTCCTCGTCTTATTTCTGGAGACTCTCGCGTTCTCCGAAGAACCTCCGAAGTCGCCCGCCGCAGTGAAGGCGAGAGATGAATACGATGCCGCCGTGAAAAAACTCGAAGAAGACTACCAAGCGAAGGTGGCCTTGTTGAAGACTGCGTACCTCAAAGGCTTGGAGACCGCCCGCGAGGCCGCACTCGTCGGGAAGAACTTGGACGAGGCCCAGCGTATCTCGGCCGTGCAGAAGGATCTGGGCGAGGAGCTGCCTCCGAAAGCGACCTTCCAAGTCGTGGCCGCGTGGTACGGGTGGAAGGATAAATGGCTGGATGTGACCCCGACCATCAGAAAGCTGGTTCAAGGCGGGGAGTTGCGAATGAAGAAGGCGGGGGAGCTCGGGGCGGGAATCGCCGACCCGGCATTCGGCCAATCCAAGTCGGTCGTCGTCGTCTACCGACATAAGGGGGTTCTCCGGGTTGCCGTAACCGGGGACACCAGCCAGCTGACTCTCCCAAGTGCGCGGTGACGGGGGCACCTGAAAGTCTGCGGTCCCTATCGATAGTGCGACGCTGCGCACTTCACCCGTGGCCTTCCTGCACGAAGTTCTTGTTCCACGCCGGGATGACCACCAGCACATCCCGCGTCCCGTCGGGGACGCATTGGCAGCTCAACCGCGATTCCGGCGTCACGGCGCGGGCCGTGTCGAGCATGTCTTCTTCGTCGTCATTGGCACTGTTGCAGCTTTCCCGACCCTTCGAAACGTAAACGTGACAGGTCGCGCAGGCGCAGACGCCGCCGCACGCATGGTCAATCTCGACGCCGGCGCCGTAGGCGAGATCCATAATGCTGCCCGGTTCGCCGCTGCGGCCGAAGGGCAATACCGCGGGATCGACTTGGAGTTCCTTCGTCTCGTTCGTCTCCTGCAATACGAACGTGATTTTGAACGGCTTCGTGGCCGCGGTGGCGCTCACGGGCGTGATATAAGGATTCTTGCCCGCCATCGGCTGGGGTCTCGGCATCGTGGAAACGAAACAGCACGGGGAGTCGCCCCGTGCCGGTATTGTATCTATCCGCTGTGGCGGCGAGTTTTCCAACTCGCCGAACGGTTTGGTTTGCAACTCCCTCCCGTCTCTCGATAAGTCCCATCGATCGACTTCCGGCAAGTTGGGAAACTCGCCGCCACAGCTCATTGCGCCGGATACTTCAACTCGTTCTTCACGTCCTTGACGCCGGGCGTCAGGCGAATCATGTTTTCAATCAGCTTGGCTTCGTCTTCGTCTTTGGCGTTCCCCTTCAAGACGATGACCCCGCCGTCGCCCGCGGTCACGCTGACCCCTCGGGCGTCGGCGATGCTGTTCGACGTGTCGATCATGCCGCGGAGATCGGTCTGCATCTGCGGCACGGGGACGCTCGGAGCGGGGAACTTCAGCGTGGCCGTGTACGAGATCTGCCGGCCGGTGCTCAGCCCGTTGTTCTGTTGGTTGGAACCGCCTTGCTGGCCGCCGCGGGTGCCCGTGGTGCCGCCGAATCCGCCCTGCTGCGCGCCGCGGCCACCCGTCGTCGCACCGAAGCCGCCCGTGGTGCCGCCGAACGTGCTCGCCGTGCCCGAGGTGCCGCCGAAGCCCGCGGTGCTGGCCGAGCCGCCACCGGTGCGAGCGGTGCCGCCGCCGGTGGTATTGCGACTGGTCGCGGCGCCGGTGCCGGTATTGCTGTAAAGGGCGGCGCCGAAGCCGCCGGGCGTGTTGGAACTCGAACCCGCGGTGCCACCGGTCGTGGCGCCGGCCCGACCTTGGTAGTAAGGATTGGCGTAATACTGGTTGAACGCATTCGATGCTTGCAGGGCGGAGTTGGTGATGTTCAACTGCGACGGGGCCATAATCTGCGGGGCTTGTTGGGTGGCCAAATCGAGGCTCTGCAATCCGCCGGCGCCGGCTTGGGTGCCGCCTGTGCCCGTGCGCGTGGTCGCCCCGCCGCCGGTGGTCTGCGTCGCTCCGGTCCCAGTGGTGGTCGCCGTGGTGCCGGTGGTCGTTTGTGCGAAAGCGCCACCGGCGAAAAGGGTGGTGATCGCCGCGGCCCAGAGACTTCGTTGTAGGCTTCGCATCGGTGGCTCCGGGGCATTCGGCCCAACTGGGCGGACTCTTTCGATAATATCGTCGTATTTTACTCCCGTCATCCAGAAAGAATGATGAGAAGTTCAACATGGCCGCAATCGGCGCCGCCGTC